>CAZYLX010000187.1:0-6513 GCA_964648595.1 uncultured Acidimicrobiaceae bacterium | reverse complement strand
AAAGCGGTCACGGCCGGGGGCTACGACGGCCACTACTTCTGGGACACCGAGGTGTACGTCGCACCGTTCCTGGCCTACACCAACCCCGAAGCCTCCCGGAGCTTGCTCCGCTTCCGGTGGAAGATGCTCGATGCGGCAAGAGCTCGGGCCAAGATGCTCGATGAGAAGGGTGCGCTGTACCCGTGGCGGACCATCAACGGTGAAGAGGCCTCCGCGTACTACGCAGCGGGTACGGCGCAATATCACATCAACGCGGCCATCGTGTACGCGCTCCGGCGCTATCTCGATGCCACTGGCGACGTCGACTTTCTCGCCCACGAAGGAGCAGAGATCCTGGTGGAAACGGCTCGTATGTGGGCCGGCCTCGGTTTCTACGCGACCAGCGGCAACGAGACGTTCCACATCCATCGGGTGACCGGGCCCGACGAGTACACCACCGTCGTCAACGACAACGCCTACACGAACATCATGGCTCGGTTCAATCTTCGCTACGCGGCCCACACCGTGCGGTTCCTGGCCGAGTGGAATCCCGAGGAGTTCGCCCACGTCCAGCGATCGACCAATCTCGATCTCGGAGAGTTGGATGCGTGGGATCACGCCGCCGACGCCATGTTCATCCCATTCGACAACGAGCTGGAGATCCACCCCCAGGACGCCGAGTTTCTCGACCTCGAACCGTGGGACTGGGGTGGAACACCGGTCGAGAAGTACCCACTCCTACTCAACTACCACCCGCTCGTGATCTATCGGCACCAGGTCTTGAAGCAGGCAGACGTCGTGCTGGCGATGTTCCTTCGGGCCGAGCACTTCTCCGAAGATCAGATGAAAAGGAACTTCGACTACTACGACCCGATCACCACCGGCGACTCGTCACTTTCCGCCTGTGTGCAGGCCATCGTGGCCGCCAAAGTCGGCTACGAGGATCTGGCCGTCGACTATTTCGACCGGGCCCTCTACCTCGACCTCGCAGACGACCACGGCAACACCTCCGACGGCGTCCACATCGCTTCTGCTGGTGGTGTGTGGGCCGGAATCGTGCACGGCTTCGCCGGCATGGTCGAGCGGGGCGACCGCCTCGAGTTCACTCCTCGCCTCCCGAAGGTCTGGGATCGCGTGAGTTTCCGACTGCGTCGCCACGGGTCGAGCGTTCAGGTCGACCTTGATCACGAAGGTTGTGACCTCACGTTGATCGAAGGCCTCGGAGTCCCCATCGGGATCGGCGAGCAGCGCTTCGTTGTCACTGCAGACGAACCACTCCGCATTCTCCGGCGCTGAACTCGACCGCTATCAGCGGCGGACCATTCCCTGGTCGGTGGCGGCCACGGTGCGACCGGGTCGAGCTCCAGTGAGCACACCGTTCTCGGACACGACTTCGCCGGCCTTGATCGTGAACAGATACCCATCCACGTTCTGCAACAGTCGACGGCCGCCAGCCGGCAGGTCGTTCACCATGTGCGGTGCATGGAGCGTCAGGTGCTCGAGATCGATCACGTCGGCCAACATGCCAGATGCCGACACGACCCGATCTTCGAAGCCGTAGGCCAGCGCCGTCTCCTGGGTCTGTTTGTGCACCGGCAACTCAACAGGCAGCCGGTCGCCACGAGCACGGTCTCCGGCCCAATGCGTGAGCAGGTAGGTGGGGAAGCGGGCGCCGCAGATCAGGCCGCAATGCGCGCCGCCATCGCCGAGGCCGACGACGGAAAATGGAGCGAGCAGTTCTCGTGACCGAAAGCTCAGACCGGCAGATCGCCGGTTGCCGCCTTTGTTGTTCCGTGATCCTTGAAGGCGGCAATGGTTCGTTGGGCGATGCGCATCTGGTGGACCTCGTCGGCACCGTCGGCGAATCGAGCCCAGCGGGCATGTTGATACATGTGAGCGAGGGGTGTGTCGGTCGAATAGCCGAGAGCTCCGTGCACCTGGATCGCCCGATCGATGATGCGGCCCAGCGAGTTGGCAACGAAGTGCTTCGCCATCGAGACCTCGCTCTTGAAATCGTCGCCGGCGTCGATCTTCGACGCGGCGTGCAACACCATGAGTTTCGACTGGTACAGCTCCATCGTCGAGTCGGCGATCATCCACTGGATGCCCTGCTTCTCGGCAAGGATCGAACCGTGGCTGAACCGGTCGAGCGACCGCTCGACCATCATGTCCAGCGCGGTTTCTGCCTGCGCAATCCACCGCATGCAGTGGGCCAGCCGCGCTGGCCCGAGTCGATACTGACCCAGGAGATGCCCTTGTCCCCTGCCGCCGAGCATTTGCCGTTCGTGAACCCGAAGGTCCTCGATCAGAATCTCGGAATGGCCTGTCGAGCCGTGCATGGTCTCGATCTGGCGAACCTCGTTCCACCCCTCGTGGGGAAGGTCGATGATGAACGCCGTGTTTGCCGCCTGCGGTAGATCCGGGTCGTCCTCGGTCCGGGCAATCAGGATCGCGAAATCGGCCCGGTTGGCGTTGGAGATGAACCACTTGTGCCCGTTGAGCACCCATTCCTCGCCGTCCTGGTATCCGCTCGTCCGGATGAGCGTGGGATCCGATCCTGCGACCTCGGGCTCGGTCATGGCAAAGCACGACCACGTCTTTCCTTCGCAGAGCGGGCGGAGATACTTCTCCTTCTGCTCGTCGGTTGCCCAATGGAGCATCGTGTGCATGTTGCCCTCGTCTGGCGCCTGGCAGTTGAAGACCCACGGCCCGAGTCGAGACTTCGCGGCCTCTGCCTGCACCATCGCCAACGCGACGTGGCCGAGGCCCATGCCGCCCCACTCCTCAGGCATGTGGGGGAGCCAGATGCCGGCCCCATGGGCTTTCTTGCGCAGTCCGATCAGCGCTTCGATGTACGCCTTCCGGTCGGTCTCCTGGACCTTGTCGGCTTCGAGCCTCGCCTCCTCGGGAATGATCTCGCCCTCGACGAAGTCTCGAACCTGAGTACGAATTGCCTCGTGTTCTGGCGACAACGTGAAATCGATGGCCATAGTGCATCTCCCTGGAGCTGTTTCGAGTTCCCCGAGTCTGCAGGAGATCGCCGATGGCCTCCAATCCCTCGTCCCCGACTGACCCGCTCGCATTGTTCGACTTGTCGGGAAAGGTGGCAGTGATCACTGGCGGTAGCCGGGGCCTCGGTCGAGCGATGGCCGAGGCCTTCGCTGCGTCCGGTGCGTCCGTCGTCATCGCCAGTCGGAAGGGCCAGGCATGTGAACTCGCTGCCCGCCAGATCGCCGAGGCGACCGGTGCCGAGACGCTTGGGCTGCAGTGCCACGTCGGTGAGTGGGATGCCTGCACCGAGCTCATCGAAACAGTCATCGATCGGTTTGGATGCATCGACGTGTTCGTCAACAACGCAGGCATGTCGCCGCTGTACGAGTCACTTGGCTCCATCAGCGAGGCGCTCTTCGACAAGGTGATCGATGTCAATCTCAAGGGTCCGTTCCGTCTGTCTGCGCTGGTGGCCGAACACATGCAAACAACCGGTGGCGGGTCGATCATCAATGTGAGTTCTGTTGCCGCCTCGCAGCCTTCGCGGACCGAGATCCCATACGCCGCAGCAAAGGCCGGCCTCAACTCGATGACCATCGGCCTCGCCCACATGTTCGGCCCAACCGTCCGGGCCAATGTGATTCAACCCGGTCCGTTTCTCACCGACATCTCCCGAGCATGGGACCTTGATGCGTTCAGCGAGCAAGCGAAGCGGACGATTCCGCTGCAGAGAGGCGGCGAACCCGAGGAGATCGTCGGTGCAGCCCTCTACTTGGCCAGTGATGCGTCGAGCTATACCACTGGCAGCGTCATCACGATCGACGGCGGCATGACCTGGTGACGGTTTCGGAGTTGTGAGTGGGCCGCCACGGCGGCTAGGACGTTCGTAGTGCCCGCCGCTGACTCCGACTCCGACCCTCACGAATCCTCCGGCCTTCGATCGCCTGGTTGGCGGTTGTTGGTCGACGCACTCAAGGGCCAACGCCGAGGCTTGGTGCTTGGCATGTTCGTGGCGTTGGGTTGGACGGCGGCCCGCGTCTCGGTGCCCCGTCTCGTGCAGCTCGGGATCGATGGCAGCATCCAGGGGGACGATCCGCTCTGGAAATGGGCAGGCCTGATCGCTGTGGCAGGGGCCGTGTCCGGCGTGTTTCTCGGGCTCCGCCGCTACGTGGCGTTCCGCAACGCCAGAGCGGTCGAGGCCAGAATGCGCGATCGTCTGTTCGCTCACATCCAGCGGCTTCACAGCGCATATCACGACCGCGTGGCCACTGGGGAGCTGATGAGTCGCGTCAACACCGACCTGAATCAGTTCCAGAACGTGGTGACCATGGTGCCGATCACCACCGGCAACGGGCTCATCGTGCTGTCGGCCGCGACGATCATGTTCATCTTGCAGCCGACGCTGGCTTTGCTGGCTGTTGTCGGTTTGCCCCTGGTGAACATTCTTGGTCGACGCTTCTCCCAACACCTCCACAAGCCCCTCGTCGCCGTGCAGGAGCAGTCCGCCGAGGTTGCTGCCGTGGTCGAGGAGACGCTGTCGGGCATGAGGGTGGTCAAGGGATTCGGGTTCGAATCGACGCAGGACGCAAAGCTGGCATCGGCCGCTGATGAGCTGTTCGAGCAGTCCCTGAAGACATCGGGTGTCCGTGCCCGGTTCCTGCCTGCCATCGAGTTGGTGCCGAACCTGGGGCTCGTCGCTGTTCTCGCCTACGGCGGACAGCTCACCATCGAAGGCGAGCTGACCATCGGTGAACTCGTCGGCTTCAACCTCTATGTGGTCATGCTGATCCAGCCACTCCGGATGCTTGGCATGGTCGTTGCCCAAGCACAGCGGGCAATCGCCGCCGGCGAACGCATCGACGAGGTCCTGGCAACCGCCCCCGCGATCGTCGACCCCGCCCACCCGAAGCGTCTACCAGAGCGATCTCGCCAGACCGGAGCTGTCGAGTTTCGCAATGTCTCGTTTCACTACGAGAGCGACGGCGAGCCGTTGCCGGTGCTCGACAAGCTCGATCTACGCATCGAAGCTGGCGAGTCGGTCGCGATCGTCGGAGCGACCGGCTGCGGGAAGAGCACGGTCGCTCGGCTGCTCCCGCGATTCTACGACATCACCGGTGGGTCGATTCTGCTGGACGGCATCGACGTTCGCGACCTGCGTCGGCACGAGTTGCGACGGTCTGTCTCCCTCGTCTTCGAGGACACGTTCCTCTTCTCCGGATCGGTCTTCGACAACATCGCGTTCGCTGATCCGTCTGCCCTCGAGGCGGATGTGCGGCGAGCGGCCCACCTCGCCGGTGCCATTGACTTCATCGAGCAACTGGACCGCGGGTTCGACACACCTCTCGGTGAGCGGGGTTACTCGCTCTCGGGCGGTCAACGTCAGCGCATCGCCATCGCCAGGGCGATCTTGGCCGATCCGCGAGTGTTGATCCTCGACGACGCCACGTCTGCGGTCGATCCGTCCAAGGAGCACGAGATACGCGATGCCATGACCGAGGTCATGGACGGCCGAACCACGATCGTCATCGCCCATCGGCCGGCGACGATCGCCTTGGCCGATCGCGTCGTGCTGCTCGACGAGGGTCGCATCGTCGCCCAGGGGCCTCACGAGGATCTGTTGGCGGCAAGCGAGCGCTACCGACAGGTCCTGGCCAGCTCCGAACCCGGTGATGTTCCTGACGCCGTGGATGTGGGAGCCCAGAACTGATGGGCTGGCTCCAAGGTGGTGTCGAGGAGGGTGAGAAGCTGGATCGGACCGAGACCACGCAGGTCCTGCGGCGGACGGCCCGCCGAATCGCGCCGTATCGGCGTGGGGCACTCAAGGCGTTGGTGCTGCTCGTCGGTTGGACCGGGACGATCCTCGCAGGTCCGTTCCTCGTCCGCCGCGCCATCGACGATGGCATCCGGACCGGCGATCGCTTCATTCTCAACACGAGTGTTGTCGGTTACCTGATCGCGGCCACTCTCGGCTACTTCCTGTACCGCGCCGCCATCCTGGCGTTGGCAACCGTCGGTGAGAACTTCCTTCGTGATCTGCGGCGAACGGTGTTCGATCGGTTGCTGAAGCAGTCAATGGCCTTCTTCGACCGCGAAAAGACGGGAGTTCTCGTCTCGCGAATGACGTCCGACATCGACTCGCTCTCCGAACTCGTGCAGTTCGGCCTCCTCATGTTCACCGCAGCAGCGCTCCAGCTGATCGGTACCACCATCGCGCTGTTCATCCTGAGCTGGCAGCTCATGCTGATCTGCCTCGTGTCCATCCCGGTTGTGGCCCTGGCCTCGGTCAAGTTCCAGCGCGATTCCAACCGTGCCTATCTCGACGTTCGCGATGGCATTGGCTCGACGCTCTCTGCGCTGCAAGAGGGCATCAGCGGCGTACGCATCGTGCAGGCTTTCGCTCGGGAAGAAGTCCAGGCGGCTCAGTTCTCCCAAGCCAATCAAGAGCTCTACCGAGCCCACATGAAGTCGGTGAAGGTCGCGGCCTGGTATCTCCCGATCATCGAGTTCGCCGGCACCGCCACGACTGCGGTTGCCATCGGCGTC
>CAZYLX010000186.1:0-6520 GCA_964648595.1 uncultured Acidimicrobiaceae bacterium | reverse complement strand
GAACCGATCGGCTCGAGATCAGCACATGGGAACTCGTAGCGATTGACCTCTTCGCCATCACCGTCAGCGATCACGATCACCCCGAACTCGCGTTCCGGGTGCAGCCGACACTGCTCCTTGGCCAAATCGATCATCTGCTGACGGGCTTGAGCGTTCGGATCGTCATCGGGCAATGTCGGAGGGGCAGGGAGCGCATCCGCTGTCGTGGTCGGCGCGTCGAGGTCAATGGGCGAGGACTCTTCGGAGGTACATGCCGAACCCAACACAGCGATGCACACGATGCTGCTCAGCAACCGACCTGGGCTCATCGGTCGAGGATACGGTGCGCCGCTGCGAGACTCGCTGGCGCGGGTGTTCGGCAATCCCTATTTTCCGCTACTACGTCGCAGCAGATCTCGCGTACTTCTGTGGGCTGATGATCATCCAGACTGGCCTGTTGTATTACGTGTAGGTCCTGCTCGAGTTGGAAGAAGAACTGACAGGACCACTCTTGTTGTTGACGGTGGTCGTTGCCATGGTGCTCTATCCGCCGCAATCGACAGCGGCGAGCTCCAGTGGCCGCAGTGACCGTGACCTGGCGCTCTAGAAGGTGCTGAACAGCAGGGGCGCTCGGCCCCGCCCGGTGTGCTTTTGGTCAGGACCAAGATCGCGAAGTGTGCCGGCCTCGACCATCTCAGCGATGACCTTTCGCACGGTCGCCGTCGATGCTCCGGACGCCTCTTCGAGAGCGGCGATGGTGAACGTCCCCTCGGGGATCGCTGCCCGCACCATCTCTGGCGACACGCGTCCGCGCCGTTTGCCGGAGCGAGAGCCGGTTGGCCCTGAAGGCACGAGCCCTGCATCTCGGAGGACATCTTGTGGCACGCCGAGCTTCATGAACGCTTCCGGCGTCACGCCATTTGCGTTCGCCCACGACGCCGCGTGTTCGACGAACCGGAGGCGGAACATGTCACCGTCGACGGCTTCGAGCAGCTGCAGCCGCGACAAGGCCTTCAACCGGTCAAGAGGATCGGCGGCGGCGGTTGCTTGGGTATGTGCTTCGGCAATGGCTTCGTGATCGCGGACCGAACTTGGATCCTCCAACCATTGCAGATAGGAACGAACAGCTTCAGCTGATTCCGGCATATTGCACTCCGTACTGGGTTGCTTGTGACATTGAACTGTTGATCGAGCCGCCATGGTTGTAACAGTTGAAACAAACGTTGCCAAGTACCCAAAACCACAAAAGGCTCGCCGCCGCAATGCGAAGACGAGCCTTTCCGGTGTACCCCGTACGGGATTTGAACCCGTGCTACCGGCATGAGAAGCCGGCGTCCTAGGCCGCTAGACGAACGGGGCCTGTGTCAGCGCCGAAGCGCAAACGAGCGAGCGGAGCCTAGCGAGCCGACAACGCGACCACTGACTTCACTCGTTTGTTCGGAGGGGAGGACTCGAACCCCCAATGTCTGGACCAGAACCAGATGTGTTGCCGATTACACCACCTCCGAAGGTGGAGCCGACATCGTAGCGTCGGGTTGGTCTTGGCAACACCCGAGTTCTCCTGGACTCGACCAGATCCCGGGCTAGCTGGTCAACCGCTCGAGTCGCCGAAAGCTGATGAGCTGGCCGAGCGCGACGGCTCCCGTTTCGCGCACTAGTCGTCCGAACGGCGCTCCCGCCGACGTGACCGAAACTGTCGCTTCCATGCCAACCTCGCCGGCCACGAGCTCGGCTCGTCTCGCGTGGTAGGGATCGGTCACAAGAACCACCTCGTTGATGCCCTCGGATTCGAGGAAACGGGCGACTGCCGCCAACTGCTCGAACGTCGACGTGCCGTCGACCTCGAGCCGAAGACGATCATCGGAGATGCCAACCGTGTTCCGTAGGTAGTCGTATGCCGCTTTCGCTTCAGTCGTGATGTCCGCTTCCTGGCCTCCGCCGGTCACCACGATGATCTCGACCTGATCGGTGAGATAGAGCCGCGCCGCGTGATCGAGCCGACCTTGCAGGACCGGCGACGGCGTCCCGTTGTACTGGGCGGCCCCGAGCACGACCGCGGCCGGTGAGTTGACAGCGGCATCCGGATCGGCACGGCTGGCCCACCACACCTGCAAGAACGTGATCGACCCGTACGCAAGGCCCAAGAACAGGAGGAGCGACAAACCACGTCGCACCAGTGGTGGACGGCCCGATCCAGCGACAGGCGCCGACCGGTCGCTGTCACTGTCCTTGTCGGCCTGCCTGCCCATGGCGTCTCAGAGTCTCGCTCTCGCGGCACGCAAACGCTCCAGAACCACCGAGCGGTCGAGTTCGGCCATCGGCTCGAACAAGGGGAGTCCCGATCGTTGACCGGTCACGGCCAGGCGAACCGGAAGCTGTGTCTTGGTCCCGAGGTCTGTCCCGACTCCGAAAACGACCTCCTCCAGCGCAGCAGGAGTCCACTCGCAGGTCAGGCATCGTTCGATGACCGCATCGAGCACTTCCGCGACGCCATCCTTCCCCATCACCTTCTTCCAATCTTTCTCCGAAGGTTCAGCCGGTTCCCCAACGACCCAGTCGAGGAAGCCCGGAGCATCGCTCAGCACCGTGACCCGCTCTTGGATAACGGCAGCGTGGCGTGCGAAAAGCTCGCGATCGAGATCACCGAGAAACGGTTGCGAGCGCTCGATGAACTCATGAACTGGCAAGGCCCTCATGTACTCGCTGTTGAAGTGCTCGAGCTTCTTCACATCGAAGAAGGCCGGGGCCTTGTTGATGTCGGACAGCTCGAAGACCGAAACGAACTCCTCGATCGGTCGGATCTCCTCGCCATCCTTCGGGCCCCAGCCAAGCGTGAGTAGGTAGTTACGCATCGCCTCCGGCAGAAACCCTCTGTCTCGGTAGTCGCCGACAGCGACGTCGTCGCGACGCTTCGACAGCTTCTGCCGCTTCTCGTTGACGATCAGCGGGAGGTGAGCGAATACCGGCTGGTCGACGGCACCCATGGCTGCTCGCAACAGCAGGACGCGAGGTGTCGTGTTGACGAGGTCCTCGCCGCGGACGACATGCGTGATGCCCATGTCGAGATCGTCGAACGCGTTGGCGACATGGAACATCGGCACACCGCTCGAGCGGACGATGATGAAATCCTCGAGCACCACGTTTTCGAATTCGACCCGACCGCGGACGAGGTCATGCCAGCCCGTGATGCCTTCATCGGGCGTGCGAAACCGAACGACAACGCCCTCGCCAGGCTGGACATCGCGGTCGCGGCAATGAGCGTCGTATCCGGCATTGACCGCACCGGCGGCGTCTGCTCGTTCCTTGACCTGCTCCTGCGTGCAATCGCACCGGTAGGCCAATCCGTCATCGAGAAGTTTCTGTGCAGCGGCGCGATACAAATCGAACCGATCGGACTGGCGATACTCCTCGTCCCAGTCGATGCCGAGCCAGCCGAGACTGTTGTGGATCGCGTCGATGAGCTCGGGACGGCTGCGATCAGCGTCGGTGTCTTCGACCCGTAGAACCATCGTGCCCCCGACATGGCGGGCGTACATCCAGTTGAACAAGGCCGACCGGGCGCCTCCTACGTGGAGGAAGCCAGTGGGTGCAGGCGAGAACCTGACGCGGACAGAGGGATCTGCAGTCACTCGGCGATGCTACTGGCGGGCGTCCATCACCTGTCCCGCGGGAAGGCGCCGTCATTCCTCGAGGCAACCGATGATGGCCGCACGGAAGGCTCAGAGCGCGAGATTGCGCTTCCAGTCGACCTGGTAGTCGGATTCGACAGCCGCGTGCGGTCGGTGGAGCGCGGTGTCGAGAACGAGATCGGCGACTGCTCGACGCTCCCGATAGTGGTGGTGCGAATGCACCTGCCCAAAGATCGACTCGCGAAGGGAGACGAGCTCCTCTGGCGGATCCGCATCGAGGAAGCCGAAAAGCGTGAAGGCGGCGGTCAGATCGTGGACAACAGGACCACGGCCGAACAGCGCAGAACGCTTGGTGGCTACGGCCACGCATCCGGCAGCGGCGTCCTCGTGATGCACCTTGCCCAGATGGAGTCGATCGTCGAACAGCTTGACGAAGGTGTGCGCATAACCCTGGTCTGGGCCCTGAGCACCGAGACGGGTGCCGCTCGGCTGTGGGCCAGTGAGGTCACCTGGGCGGTCGGCCATCCAGGCATCACCCCGGCGCGGCGGCGAACTGTACGTTCGGACTTTTTCCGTCGGATCCGTCGGGACATAGTCAGGCGCAGCCACGCCAGAAGACTACCGTGCCCGGAATGATCGATCCTTCCGCCATTTATCAGATTGTTCTGTTGCTCCACATCGCTGCCTCGATCGTCGGTTTCGGCGGCGTGATCGCTCACAGCGCATACAACGCCAAAGCATTCAGCGGTACGGCTGGCGACGCCGGCGTCCTGCTCCGAACCACGCAGCTGGTCACGGGTCTGGCGCACTACGCGATCTACGGCGTGTTCGCCCTCGGCATTGCGTTGGTCGCAGTCAGCGACGGCGGCATCAGCTTCGGCGAAGCGTGGATTTCTGCATCGTTCGTCGTGTGGTTCCTGCTGGTTGGCGTGGCCCACGGAATGGTGAAACCTACGGTTCGATCGCTCTCCGAGAAGGCAGCGAGCATGGACCCAGAGGTCAAGATGACCGAAGACCCCGAGGTCGTCGGCCTGGCGAAGCGGTTGGCGCTGGGCGAGGGCCTGACCCAACTCCTGCTGGTCATCGCACTCGTCTTGATGATCTGGCAACCAGGGGCCTGACGCCCTTCCAGCACCCCCAACCCGGAGCTGCGCCCCGAGGTCAGCGGACCATGTCAGAACCGCGCATTGACGCGCGTATCGGACACTCCCCCCACCTATGCCCACCAACCGGGGGCTGAGCACCGCGAAACTGAGGGTCACAAGACCCGGGTATGCGCCTTCGGCGCAACTGGAGTTGATCGCTTGCGCTCACAACGTCCGAGGTTTGGGGCGTCATGCGTGCAGACGGAGGAAGCATGCGCCGCGGACGGGACTCGGATGCGAGTCAGCATCGAGCGACAGCTCGATCAATGTGACAGCGCGTAGACCACGGAGTCGCTGAGCGCCTGCCAACTGGCCTCGATGATGTTCTGCGAGACGCCGATCGTGGTCCAGCGCCGTTCCCCGTCGGTGGCGTCGATCAGCACTCGGGTGATGGCCCCGGTACCGCTTTGCGAGTCGAGAATTCGCACCTTGTAGTCGATCAGCTTCACACCAGCGAGAGCCGGGTAGCGCTCGCCGATCGCGGAACGAAGCGCAGCGTCGAGGGCGTTGACCGGGCCGTTCCCTTCGCCCGTTGCGATGATGCGTTCGGTGACCGTCGCGTCCTGAGCAGCATGGTCGTCCGCAGCACCGTGGGGAAGCGGAACCTGCAGCTTGACCGTCGCCTGCGTCTCAACGCCGTCGTAATGGCCGAGCGGATTGATCTCGAGCGCCATCTTCTCGCCCGGCCGATGGTCGACCGTGACTCGGAAGGACTCGATCTGGAAGAACGGATTACGCCAACCGGTCGCCCGCCGCATCAGCAGTTCGAGCGACGCATCCGCAGCCTCGAAGTGGTAGCCCGAGTTCTCGAGCGTCTTGAGCTCCTCGAGGACCGAAGCGAACTGTTGTGGTTCGAGCTCGATCCCGAGCTCCTTCGCCTTCAGCTCTACGGTCGAACGACCGGATAGATCCGACACCAAGAACCGGGTGCCGTTGCCAACGAGTGCGGGATCAACATGCTCATAGGCATCGGGCCGACGGGCGATCGCCGACGTGTGAAGTCCGGCCTTGTGGGCAAACGCCGATTTACCGACGTAAGGCAACGCATCATTCGGCGGCAGATTGACCAGTTCGGCGACGTGCCGACTGACGCTGCTCATGCGTTCCATGGCCCCGTCGGGGAGTGTGCGGATGCCCATCTTCAAACTGAGGTTCGGCACGAACGTGGTGAGGTCGCAGTTCCCTGTCCGCTCGCCGTACCCGTTGATCGTGCCCTGCACGTGACGAGCTCCTGCTCGAACGCCAGCCACAGCATTGGCGACCGCACAACCGGTGTCATTCTGCGTGTGCATGCCGACCATGAGCTCGGGGAACATTTCGACCACTGTCCGGGTGGCGCCCTCGACGTCGTGAGGCAACGAACCGCCATTCGTATCGCACAACACAAGCGCCTCTGCACCGGCCACTGCGGCTGCCTCGAGCGCCCTCAAAGCGAACTCGGGATTGCGCTTGTAGCCATCGAAAAAGTGCTCGAAATCGACGAATACGCGACGGTCTCGTGAACGGAGGTACTCGACGGAATCGCGAATCATTGCCTCGCCCTCATCGAGCGTCGTTCGCAGCGCCTCGATGACGTGGTAATCCCAACTCTTGGCGACGATGCAACAGATCTCAGTCTTCGCTGCGATCAGATTCGCGAGCGTTTGGTCCTCATCAACCTTGCCCCTTGGCCGCCGGGTGGAGCCAAAGGCAACGAGCGTCGAAGGCCCGAGTTCGAGCTCACCGGCAGCTGCCCGTCGGAAGAACGCATCGTCGCGAGGGTTGGAC
>CAZYLX010000185.1:4540-6531 GCA_964648595.1 uncultured Acidimicrobiaceae bacterium | reverse complement strand
CCCCCTCGCACCCCTCAGCGCCATGGTCGCGGCCGGCGGCCGCCTCTTCACTATCGTGGATGAGGGGCCGACGGCGGCCGTGGTCGCCGGTGATGTCCGGGTCAACGAGAACATCGGACTCACCGCAGTGCAGACGCTGTTCGTCCGAGAGCACAACCGGATCGTCGAGGCTCTGCCAGACACGCTCGACGAGGAGACCAAGTTCCAAGTCGCTCGTCGTGTGGTGTCTGCCCTGCAGCAGTGGATCACCTACAACGAGTTCTTACCCTCCGTGGGAGTCGAATTGGACGACTACGCCGGGTATGACTCGACGGTCGACCCGACCATCACCAACGAGTTCGCAACCGTTGGCTACCGGGCCCACTCCCAGATCCACGGCGAGTTCGAGGCCGAGATCCCGCTGGACTCGATCGACGAGGCCGGCCTGGCTGCCCTTGAAGCGCAGGGCGTGACGGTTGCCGTTGATGAAGAAGAGGGCCTTGCCGCGGTGGCCATTCCGCTCAACGTGGCCTTCGGCAATCCCGGGCTGCTCACCGATGTTGGTCTTGGCAACATGCTCACCGGGCTGTCGTCGGAAGCGGCCTACGCCAACGACGAGCAGATCGACAATCAGCTCCGAAGCGTGCTGTTCCAGCTGCCCAGGCCCGATACCGAGAACCCGCTCGACTGCCTCGACGGCTCGGACATCGCCAGCTGCTTCTCCGGCGTGAACGATCTTGGTTCGCTCGATGTGTTGCGGTCCTACGACCACGGCATGCCGTCCTACAACGACCTCCGGGCAGCGTTCGGGTTGGACCCAGTCGAGTCGTTCGCCGAGCTCACGGGCGAAGCCACCGAGGCCTTCCCCAAGGGCCTCGACGTCGATGATCCGGAGATTCTCGACATCGTTCGGTTGGCGGATGGAGACGGCAACCTGCTGGAGCCGGGCTCCGATGCCGCAGACACCGAAGCCGTCGTCGCAGAACGGGCGACGACGCTGGCGGCCCGCGTCAGCGGAGTGTTCGGTGATGTCGACGAGGTCGATGCGTTCACCGGGATGGTTTCTGAGCCTCACGTCGAAGGCACGGAATTCGGCGAGCTCCAGCTGGCCATGTGGACCGCGCAGTTCTCTGCGTTGCGCGACGGCGACCGCTACTTCTACGGCAACGATCCCGTTCTCGAGTTCATCAATGACACCTACGGGATCGACTACCAGCGAAGTCTGGCCGAGGTGATCGCGGCCAACAGCGACGTCGACCTGGCAGACCTGCCGTCGAACGTCTTCCTGCTTGGCTGACAGGCGGCACAGCAGGTCTTGTCCTGCGGTTCTTGTCAAAGCCTTGTCATTGGCCTGCCGAGCTGTTGCCAGGCGGGTCGCAGAGTGGTCCCTAACACCAAACAACCCTCTCCCCCCAGAGAGAAAGAGAGATGAGAGTCATGAAGAACAAGAAGGTCCTCACCCTGGCAATGCTCGCTGGACTCACCCTCGGCGGCCTCTCGGTCGCCTCGGTCGCATCAGCCCAGAGCTACGGCGGCGAGCAGGATGCTCCTGCCGCCGAAAGCACGCTCGAGACCGACGCTTCCGGCCCAGGCAGCATCGTCCTCGTACAGGACGAAGCACCAGACGCAGAAGCCCCTGACGGTCAGCGCAACGGCCGTCGAGGCCACCGCGGCGGCTGCAACCTCGACGATGCTGCCGAAGCAATCGGCATCGATGAGGCCGACCTTCGGGCCGCCATCGAGGATGGCGACACGATCGCCGACGTGGCCGAGGCCAACGGAGTCGACGTCGACGACGTGATCGATGCCATGGTCGATGCCAAGGAAGATCACATCGCCGAGAAGGTCGAAGAAGGCCGCATCACTCAGGAACAGGCCGACGAGAAGCTGGCCGACGTCGAAGCCAAGATCACCGATCGGGTGAACGGCGTGGAGGATGCCCCTGAAGCCTGATCACCGATCGGGACCTGCGCTCTTCCGCTTCTCCCCAACACGAGCGCAGGATTCCCTGC
>CAZYLX010000185.1:0-4440 GCA_964648595.1 uncultured Acidimicrobiaceae bacterium | reverse complement strand
CGATCGGGACCTGCGCTCTTCCGCTTCTCCCCAACACGAGCGCAGGATTCCCTGCCCGGAGCCACTCGTGCCTTCTGTCCAACGAACTCACCGCCTACTCGTCGCAGAAGACGACGCCGAGATCCGGCAGGCCCTCGATCGCATCCTCACGTACGAGGGTTACGAGGTCATCACCGTCAACGACGGAGCGGCCGCCCTCGAGGCGATTCGAGAGAACGAGCCGGATGCGATCCTGCTGGATGTGATGATGCCCTTCGTCGACGGGCTCGGTGTCTGCCGCAAGCTGCGGGAGCGGGGCGACCGCACTCCGGTGTTGATGCTGACCGCCCGCCACGAGCTGAGCGACCGGGTGGCCGGGCTGGATGCCGGGGCTGACGACTATGTGACAAAACCGTTCGAGCTCGAGGAGTTGCTGGCTCGGGTTCGGGCCTTGCTGCGTCGAGTCGACGACGAGGTTGGCGACATCTTGAGCGCTGGACCCTTCAAACTCGACGTCCCTCGCCGCCAGGTGACGGGGCCGAGCGGCGAGGTCGACCTGACCCGCACGGAGTTCTCCATTCTCGAGTTGCTCATGCGCAACAGCGGGATCGTGCTGGAGCGGTCGGTCATGTACGACAGGATCTGGGGCTACGACTTCGGCGACTCGTCTCGATCGCTCGACGTCCATGTCGGTTATCTGCGGCGCAAGCTCGAAGCCGATGGCACCGAGCGGATCATCGAGACGGTTCGAGGCGTGGGGTTCGTGTTGCGGGCGGAGGGCTGAGAGATGGGCTTGGGCGCAAGATTGGCGTTCGTGTTCGCCGGTGTAGCGGCGGCGACCGCTCTGTTGGTTGGCGGCGCCTCGTATGTCGCGACCGATCGCCAGGTGACCTCCGACGTCGATGAGTTCTTGAAGGACAGGGCAGACGAGATCACCGACGGGCAGCGAGACCAGCCTCGCGATCGGCGCGACGGTCAATCGGGGCAGCAGGTCGTGGCGGTGAGCCCCGATGCCGAGGTGCAGATCCTCGATCGTGATGGCGAGGTGCTCTCCAACACGGGTCTGTTGTTGCCGGTGAGCGAGGTCGATGTGAGGCTGGCCGACCGCGATGACCGCTCGGTGCTGCGGACGGTGTCGATCGACGGCACCGACTATCGCATGATCACCGATCACCTGAACGGTGGTGGTGCGGTGCAAGTGGCTCGCTCGCTCGACGAATCGGCCGACTTGCTCAACGTCTTGCAGACCCGGCTGCTGGGGGTGGCCGGTGCGCTGGCGTTGCTGGCGGCCGGGGTCGGGTGGGTCGTTGCCCAGCGCACGACCCGCCCGTTACGAGCCCTCTCCGTTGCGGTCGACGAGGTGGCCGAGACGCAGGACTTCTCCGTGCCCGTGCCAGACACCGGGACCGATGAAGTGGGGAGGTTGGCCCGCGGCTTCAACCGCATGCTCGGCGCACTGCAGACCTCCAGGGAGCAGCAACGGCGCTTGGTGCAGGACGCGGCCCACGAGCTGCGGACCCCGTTGACCAGTGTCACGGCCAATGTCGAGTGGCTGATGCGAGCTCCTGATCTGGATCGCGAGACTCGGGGTGAGACGTTGAACAGCGTTCGACGTGAGCTCGGGGAACTGAACGACGTGATTGCCGAGATCATCGAGCTGGCCACTGATTCCCACGAGGCACCCGATCTGATTCCGACCGATCTGGTGACTGTGGTCCAGGGCGCGGTCGAGCGGTTTCGGGTGCGGACCGATCGTGAGGTCAGCGTGTTGGCCGGGCCGGTCACGGTCATGGGTGATGCCGACTCGCTAGCCAGGGCGGTGACCAACCTGTTGAGCAACGCCGACAAATACAGCCCCGAGGGTGGATCGATCTCGGTGGAGGTCGGACCGGCCGGGGTATCGGTGGATGATGCCGGCCCCGGCATTCCCGTCGAAGAGCGAGCGTTGGTGTTCGATCGCTTCTATCGGCGGGACGAAGATCGCTCGAAGCCTGGATCGGGGCTTGGCCTGTCGATCGTTGCCGGCATCGTCGAGCAGCACGGCGGCAGCGTCGCTGTCAGCGACTCACCTCTCGGCGGGGCCCGAGTCGGTTTCCAGCTTCCCGTGGTCTGAGGGCCGGGGCTGCCTTCAGGAGCCAGATTCGTCGGTGGCGGCAGACACAGCGATCACGCAGGCCAGGCAGGTGAGGGCGCCGAGTGTGGCGAACATGATGGCCGGGTCATCGATGACGTTGGCCGGGTGAAGCGTGCGGATGAACGGTGCGTTGAATCCGGCAACCGCGAGGCCAGAGGCAGCAACGGCCGGGAGCACTGCCTGGGTTTGCCTGGCCGACCAACGATCGATCAGCCAGAGCACCAGCGCTCCTTGGGCGAGGAGGTAGAAGGCCGACGGGTTGACCGCTCCTGCGGCGACGAAGTGGAGGTTCATCGCGACCCCGAAGCCGAGGCCGATGGGGCGAGCTCGCCCGGTCAACAGGCTGGCGGCAACGACCAGCTGAAGGATGAGGACCGCGAGGGCAACGAGCCAGGCGTTGGGTGCAATGACGGCATCGACGAACGGTGCATACCAGCCGAGTGTGGTGTCGTTGTGTTCGGTGAGGAAGCCGGTGAGGTACTCACCTGACCACCACGAAGGGTCGACGACCTTCGACGTGGCGGCCCGCAGCCAGCCAAGTCCGATGAAGACCTCAGTGACGGCGGCCCATGCCGGTTGACCGGCGAAGCGGGCGAAGAAGAGGTTGGTGAGTGGGCCGCCAGGCGCGGCTTGGTCCGGTCGATCGTGGGTCGTGGTGAACATGTCCCGAACGATTGCCCGACATCGCAAGGCAATCGGCAGCAATTCGGCAAGGTCGTGGCAAAGGTGCCGGTCGGCTCACGCGCCGGCGGCCCGACGTCAGTCCGACGACTCTGTTTCGTTCGACCCGGCCGAGATCGTGAGATCGAGGGGGCGGCAGATGGCGATCTGGGCCACATCTTGGGTTGCAACCGGCTGGAGGTCCGGCTGCTGCTCCCCTTCGACATCGATCTTCCATGCTCGGCCGGACCCGAAGGGTTGACCTCCGGTCGGGAGGCGCACGACCAGGAACCCGGTGTCGTCGACGATCTCCACATTCAGCCCCGATTGGCGGGAGAACGCGACATGAAGGGTCGCGGTCGCCGGACCATCGTGGAGGGCGTCGACGAAGTCCTGGATGGTGCCGGTCGCCGCACGGAGCTCATAGTCGCCGGGGTCAAAGCCGTCGGCCAGATTCCTGCGCAGCGGCCAGAGCCGGCGATCACCGTCGTCGAAGTAGTCGAGTTCTGATTCGGGCACGCCATCGCGTCGAAGCAGTTCGGCGCGTGTCGGAACGGTCTCCTCGCTCGGCCCCTCCACTTCCAGGGTGGCGAACGTGTCGGAATATCGGATGATTCGGCCGGCATCGAGCTCGACCGTCGACCACGCGATCCATGCGGCGAGGCACGAATGGGCCAACGCAAATCTCCCTGCGGCGTAGGCGCAGTCGTAGATGAACGGGCCGAGCGAGCCGGGGTGGTCGAGCTCCACCATGTGGTACCAGTTCGAGTAGGCGATCGGGAACAACACGGTTGAGGGCCAGCCTGGCTGATCCTCTTGATGCAACAGCCACGAGTCGAGGGCGAACGACAGGTCGCAGAGTTCGGGACCGAACCAACCGGCAGCCGATGTGATCGACCACGTCCGGTAGAAGTGCTCGATGTCGGCCGGCAACCGGAACGGTGCGATCGCCTCGGCGATCGTGTTGAGCATCTCGATCTGCTCCGGCTCAGCCGGTGGCATGTTGATGCCGAACGGTTCCCCGGCTCGAACGAAATCGGCAACTGCCGCGTCGAGCCGTTCCGTCGTTGTCATCTCCGCATTGTCGCAGAACCCGCCGAGGTGTCGACCACGTAGTGTCGGCCCATGACACTCAAGTTCGGCCTGGCGTTCGCCAGCAGCATTGGTACCGATCCCGATTCGGCACTCGAGATCGCGCGAGTTGCCGAGGAGGTCGGTTTCGAGTCGGTGTGGGGAGGCGAGCACGTCATCTTCCCGTCGTCGATCGAATCGGCCTATCCCTATTCGAGCGACGGCAAGGTGCCGGCCACGGCCGAAACGCCGATTCCCGATCCGCTGATCTGGCTCGCCTATGTGGCCGCGGCTGCTCCGACTCTTCGTCTCGGCACCTGCATCCTGATCCTGCCGCAACGCAACCCACTCGTGCTGGCCAAGGAGTTGGCAACGCTCGACCACCTCTCCGCGGGCCGGGTCGAGCTGGGCATCGGCGTTGGCTGGATGCGTGAGGAGTTCGACGCGCTGGGGATTCCGTGGGCTCGCCGCGGCGCTCGGACCGACGAATACGTTGCTGCGCTGCGCATGATCTGGTCTGGGTCTCATGTGGAGTTCCACGGAGAGTTCGTCGACTTCGAGCCGCTCACGTGCACTCCGAGGCCCGCTCAGGGAGC
>CAZYLX010000184.1:0-6545 GCA_964648595.1 uncultured Acidimicrobiaceae bacterium | reverse complement strand
TGCTCCGCCCCAGCGCTCTCTCGACGGCATCGCTGACATCGAGCGCGTCGCTGTTCAACACGATCTCGGCCGTCGCTTCTGTGATCTCGACGTGGATCTCGACGGTGCCGCTGAACGTCTCGGCATCGAGATCGGGATCGATCCTGATCTCGTAATGGCGGGGGACGACATGGGTGGGAAGCCGGTGCTGGTCGCTCACCAGCGGAAGGCTATCGCTGCCCTGCTTCGCCGACTTCGGTTCGGACCCGCTAGCTTCTTGCCCGGCCGACAGAGAGCGGAGGCGACGTGTCCGACAACAAGCAAGCGCCAGTTGATGTGGTCGGGGTTGGGAACGCCATCGTCGATGTCATCTCCCATGCCACTGATGAGTTCCTTCAATCCGAAGACCTCGTCAAGAACTCGATGGCGCTCATCGACGCCGACCGGGCCCACGAACTGTACGACCGGATGGGCCCAGGCATCGAGGCCTCGGGCGGATCATGTGCAAACACGATGGCTGGCATCGCCAGCTTTGGTGGCAGCGCCGCCTACATCGGCAAGATCTCGAGCGATCAGCTCGGTGAAGTGTTTTCCCACGACATGCGCGCCGTCGGTGTGGACTTCGATGTCCCACCGGCGTTGACCGGACCGTCGACCGCACGCTGTCTGATCCTCGTGACACCTGATGCACAACGCACGATGAACACCTATCTGGGTGTTTCGTCGTTGCTCGAGCCCGACGATGTCGTGACAGCCACCGTCGAGCGTGCATCGCTGCTGTTGTGCGAGGGATATCTGTGGGATGTCGACTCAGCCAAGCAGTCGATCCGCAAGGCGATGGATGTTGCTCACGCTGCGGGAGGCAAAGCTGCGCTGACCCTCTCTGACACGTTCTGCGTCGAACGCCATCACGACGAATTCCGCGAGCTGGTGAACGGCTCGGTCGACGTTCTCTTCGCGAACCGAGCGGAGCTCTACGCGCTCTACGACGTCAATGATCTCGACACGGCCATCGAGGCCGTTCGGGCCGAGGTCGAACTGGCGTGCATCACGTTGGGAACGGCTGGTTCGATCTTGGTCACGGCTGATGAACTGGTCGAGGTCGAAGCAGCGGAGATCGCTCCCGTTGTCGATACGACCGGGGCTGGTGATCAATACGCAGCGGGCGTGTTGTTCGGGTTGGCTCGTGGCCTTGATCTCGCTGATGCGGGCTGGCTCGGGTCGCTTGCCGCGGCTGAGGTGATCTCCCACGTTGGGCCCCGCCCGAGCACTCCGTTGAGCGGTCTCTTCGACGATGAGATGCGACGCCGGGTATCAGCTAGGTGATAGTCCCCGGGATCCTGGTGATTCGGATCTGAAATATGTGGATCTCCGCTTTTCCGCGATACACATGGGTCTCGGCCGGCGGTGGAGAGTCGCCCCTTCGCCGCTGGCCACCTTCTTGTTCGCGCCTTGGGCTCGTTGAGCCTCAGGGTCGAGTGTCCGGCACGCCGAGGAAGTTCCCCTGGCCCCAGTCGACGCCAGCCGCTCGCAACAGGTCCGCTTGCGAGCGATGTTCGATGTTCTCCCCGACCACCCACGCCCCGGTCTCGTGGGCGAAGGCGACCACTGCATCGACGACTGAACGGGCGGTTGGGTTGTCGAGTCGCCTGATGATCGGCCCACCGATCTTGACGATGTCGGGTTCGAACGCGCACACGACGGCGAGCGACGAATGGCCATCGCCGACGTCGTCGACAGCGATCCGGACACCCAATTCTCGGAGTTCGGCGATCTGGCCGGCTGCGGCGTCGAGCGACTCGTAGCGATTCCGTTCTGAGGTCTCGAGCACGATTTGATCAGCGTCGAGGCCCCGCTCGATCGCGGTTTCGACAACTTCCCGAATCGATGCCACGTCGAACGTCCCGTCGACGGCCATGACGTTCAGGAAGAGAAGGCCCTCGCCGAGCCACGGGCCGAGCCCGCCGACGGCGAGCGACCGACCGAGCTGATCGAATTCTCCGAGCCACCCGCTGCGGGCGGCTCGGGCGATCAGTGCCTCGGCATCCAGCGTGGCATCGCCGTGTGTGGCCCGCAGGAGACTCTCGAATCCAACCACCGTGTGATCGTCGAGGCGGATGATCGGCTGGTATCGGACCTCGTAGAGCGGTGGGTCGGCGACCAGCGCATCGTCTTCGATCGTGTCGGCGATGTCGGCGAGCGTGCAACTCGCGAGGGCCGCGTGCATCAACTGATCGATCGTGGCGTTCGGATGGGCCCAGGCCAGGCGCACATCGGCACGGTCGTCTCGTCGGGAGATGTGCTCGCAGAGTTGTCGGCAGAGCGCAGCCGCGTCAGCAATCTCGACCCAGAGCACGTCGGTTCGGACGTCGAGCGTCCCGGCGGCTTGGAGGCAACAGCGATCGACAACTGGTCGAAGGTCGCTTCTATCGGTGCCGACCAGCATCAACGCGGGCTCCGCTGCTGGAAGGAACCGTCGAACGGTCGTTGGATGCGAGGGGGCGGACGGCACCGAGCCAGACTATCTGATATGACCGTGTGTGGGTGATCTCACTCTCCGTGGTTTGACTAGGAGAGGTGGAGATCGCCGAGCTGCACGAGAGCGGAGGCGATCCAGCCCCCGATGGCGTGGAACGCTTCATCGAGCGCAGCACCGTTGACGAGCGAGGCCTCGTTGAGTTCGTACGAGCCCTGGTGGGTCAGCTCGATGGCGTGAGCCGAGGTTTCGAGGTCGGAGCTGTAGTGCGTCTCGGTCGTGACAGACTCTGCGGTGATCCGATCGGCGCCGATCGATGGACTCGGTGGTACTGCGGCTCTCGCCGAACTCGGTTCAGGAATCTCGCTGAGCTGTTGGATGCGGAAGACGACCTCGACCTCGATGCGGGGTGGATCATGCAGCTGTTCATCCAGGAACCACGTCCGATAAGCGGACTGCGACCATGTCGGCCACACGAGGGTCACGACCGCCGAGATCTGTGGTGTCTTGGACTCACCCGGAAGCCCGTATGTGGTTTCCCATGTCGTGTCTCCGAGCAAGACATCGGTCTGGAACCGTTCTTCGAGGGCTTGTCGTTCGAGCATCGCCGACTCGAGCGCATCGCGAACAGCACCGATGGCATCGGTGAAAACATGGTCAAGCATCGGTGGCCTCTGAATGCGGAGACATGAAAGCGATCGACAGTGACATGTCGAGGTCTCTGGTGCGGAGGGTGGCAATCCTTCGCCCCTGTTGCACCGCTTCCTTCGGCTGGCCGAGGCGATCTCCGAGATGGTCGCGGGCGGCATCGAGATCGGCGCACGTGATGGCCAGACCCCACAGCGACGCCGGACCAGCTCCCGTCGGCTCCAATGGGCCCACCAATTCGATGATCGTCGGCCCAGCCCAGAAGAAGACCTGACGCTTCGGTTCGCCCTTGCCAGGAACGTCACGTATACGGCGGGCCTCGAAACCGCATGCCTCGAGAGCAGCGACCGTGCGATCCAGGTCTGGGGTGAACATCACGACGTGATCGATGTGTGTGCTCAGATTCGAATGCCGTGGCGTTTCCACCTCAGCAGCTGGCGGTGATGATCGGAGCGTTGTGATGCCATCGATCTCGTCGACGTCAGCACCATCCATCCGCCAGGCAACGATGCCTCGGCCATCGCTGGGCCCGATCAGCTCGATCGAGACGTCGCCGACCATGGTGTGAGCCCGGCCGTGATGCTCGATGACATCAAAGCCTCCGGCGGCCCATGCAGATGCATTGTCACCGATGATCAGGGAGCGCAGGACGGGCACGTTGACACGCTACTTCGTTGCCTAGTAGAAGACGGATCTGGCTCGATGTCGAGGCGTCGCCTTCATCTCTGGGAGAGAGCCGCGCTCCCACAGCACCGTGTCGATGTCCATTGCCATGAGGCCGGTGCGGGCTGCCAAGCGGTCGACACACTCGACCCCGGCCGCCCGGATCTCGATGTCGGCCTGGCCTCCCGGTTCGAGCAGCGTTCCAAGCTGGATCGCCTGGGCGAGCTCGGCATCGAAGTTCAGCACGCCGTCGATGCGAAGGACGTGCGGGACCAGATTGTCGGCGAATGCGGTCAGCTGATGTAGATCGGAGAACAGCGACGGCCGGATCTGTCGTGAGAGATCAGCGGCGGTGATTTGCGCCCGCTTGTAGAACGCGACCGGGGCGCCGTCGTACTGCTCGACGTCTCGGTAGAAGGCCATCTCGGTCAACAGTTCGGCGAGAGCTTCTGCCGATCCGTCGGCTCTCGCTACGACCGCATTGACGCCGCCCGAGGCCTCGAGCCACCAGCCGAGATCGGTGAGGGCGCTCGCAAAGAGCGACATGAGCTCCTCCTGAGCGCCGCCATCAAGGTCCTGGCCGAAGATCTGCGACGTGTCGGAGACGGTCATCTGCTGGAGGCGGCCCGGTGTCAAGGGACCGATCCATGCCACGTACTTCTCGAGCGACGTTGCCATGGTTCGTGACCCGGACAGGCCTGGACGCTTTCGGACGATGTCGTGATACCCCGAGCCGAAGTTGATGGCATCCAGCGCCAACACCAACGTTGCCGGTGCCGTCTCGGTTGCTTCGAGTTCTGGTTGCGTCTCCGCCCCCTGGCTGCGAAGCCCGGCAATCGACACCAACGACGCAAGATCAAGACGGTCAACGAGCTCATCGAGCGCTGCATCCTCAATCGTGACGAGGCTGGCCAATTCGGTGACTCGTCGGCAACTGGAACGCACTCGTTCGCACAGCGGGAGGGCATCGAAGACGATTGATTCGTCGCGTTCTTCGAATGGAGCGCCCATTCGCGCCATACTCGCCCAGGTGAACGACAAAGTGCAGGACCTGCTCGCCGCTGCCAACGCTTGGATCGAAGCCGATCCCGATCCCGCGACGTCGGCGACGGTGCAGACGCTCGTCGACAAAGTGACTGCTGTCGGCGACGACACCACAAGAGGCGTCAGCGTCGACCAAGCGATCGAGGAGTTGACCGGCCTCTTCGGCAGCCGTATTGCGTTCGGCACGGCCGGTCTGCGCGCCGAGATCGGGCCCGGTCCAGCCAAAATGAATCGCTTGGTCGTCCGCCAGACAACGGCCGGTCTGATGCATTGGTTGCCGGACGGAGCCAAGGTCGTGATCGGCTTCGATGCTCGTCATGGCTCGTCTCCGTTCGCCGCTGAGGCCGCCGACGTGGTCGCAGGTCTTGGGGGCATCGCCGAAGTCCTTCCCAGCCCGCTGCCCACCCCGGTGCTGGCCTACGCGGTGCTGGCTCGATCGGCGGCTGCGGGCATCATGATCACGGCAAGCCACAATCCGCCGCAGGACAATGGGTACAAGCTCTATCTGGCTGATGGGATCCAGCTGGTGAGTCCTGACGACGCATCCATCGCCGCCGCCATTGACGACGTTGCCGCCAGCGATCCGGCAGTTGAGCTCACCGCTCGGCCCGATCGCATTCATGTCTTGGGCGACGACGTTGCTGCCGGACACATCCAGGCCGCGATCTCGACACTGGCCGGCGACGCCCGCCAGGTGCGGACCGTGTACACGGCGATGCACGGTGTCGGAGGAGCCCATCTGCTCGAGGCGTTCAAGGCGGCTGGTTTCCCGGCGCCGTCAGCCGTTCCCGAACAGTTTGATCCTGACCCGGACTTCCCGACCGCGGCCTTCCCAAATCCGGAGGAGGCTGGAGCCCTCGATCTTGCGCTGGCGCTGGCCGGCGAGGTCGGAGCCGATCTTGTGCTGGCAAACGACCCCGATGCCGATCGGCTCGCGCTTGCCGTGCCGGCGAGGCAGGGGAGCGGGTTCGTTGCGCTGAGCGGCGACCAGATCGGTGTGTTGCTCGCCGATCATCTGCTTCGCAGCGGCGTTGCTGCCGATCACGCGGGAGGCCGCGTGGTTGCCAACTCAGTGGTCTCCAGCCGGCTGCTGTCGAAGATGGCCGAACATCAGGGTGTCGATGCAGTCACGACCCTCACCGGATTCAAGTGGGTGGCGCGACCGATCGTCGAGCGACCGGAGCAGCACTACCTCATTGGTTACGAGGAGGCCATCGGGTATTGCGTGGGCGGTGTTGTTCGTGACAAGGACGGCATCTCGGCTGCGCTCGTAGCGGCCGAGATGGTGGCTGCACTGCTCGAGCATGGCAAAACGGTGTGGGACCGGCTCGATGCCATCGCTGTCGAGCACGGCCTGTACCTCACCGCGCCGGTGACGATTCGCTTCGACGGGCCCCGCGGAAACGACGAGCGCGAGCGGGTCATGCAGCGCTTCCAGGAGCAGCCGCCCGAAACGCTCGACGGCGTGGAGCGAACCGATTGGCTGGATCTCGCGGCCGGAGAGCAGTTCCCACCGACCCCAGGAATCATCGCCAACTACGGGACGACACGAGTCATCGTTCGGCCGAGCGGAACCGAGCCCAAGCTCAAGGCCTACCTCGAGGTGATCGAACCCGTCACCGGCCAGGCCGATCTCGATCGTGCTCGCCGGGATGGTTCGGAGCGACTCGAGCGCATTCGCGATGAGATTCGCACCGCCTTGGCCGGCTGACTCCCCCCCACCAATCGTTCTGTC
>CAZYLX010000183.1:0-6585 GCA_964648595.1 uncultured Acidimicrobiaceae bacterium | reverse complement strand
CACGGCGTCGAAGAGCTTGGCTTGCTCAAAATGGACTTCTTGGGTCTGCGGAACCTCGATGTCATCACCGACACGATCGCGCTCGTGGAAGAGGTCCACGGCGTCGCCGTTGACATCGACCACGTCGATCTGGAAGACGAAAAGACCTACGAACTGTTGCAGGCTGGCCAGACCGTCGGTGTCTTCCAACTTGAATCTCCGCCGATGCGGGCGCTGATGCGTTCGATGGCTCCCACCGCATTCGAAGACGTCGCCGCCCTTGTTGCCTTGTACCGACCTGGCCCGATGGCGGCCAACATGCACAACGACTACGCCGATCGAAAGAACGCACGGCAAGAGGTCACCTATGTGCACCCCGATGCCGAGGAGATCATGGGGGAGAGCTACGGCCTCATGATCTACCAGGAGCAGATGATGCGGGCGAGCCAGAAGTTCGCCGGCTACTCACTTGCCGAGGCCGACAACCTTCGCAAGGCGGCAGGCAAGAAGAACCGCGAGCTCATGGCGAAGGAGCGCGAGAAGTTCATTGCCGGTTGCGACACAAACGGCTACGGCGTCGCCTTCGGCGAAGATCTGTTCACGACGATTGAAGGCTTCGCCGACTATGCCTTCAACAAGAGCCACTCCTATGGCTACGGCTTCGTCAGCTTTCAGACCGCATTTCTGAAGGCGAACTATCCGGCCGAGTATTTCGCGTGCCTACTCACGAGTGTCAAGTCGAACCTCGACAAGGCCGGAATCTACCTGAACGAATGCCGCCAGCTCGGCATCTCGGTCCTCGTGCCCGATGTCAATCGATCCGGCGTCGACTTCGGCTCGATCCCCAATCCCGACACCGCAGCGCCGGAGGGCAGTGTCAACGCCATCACCTTTGGCCTCTCTGCTGTACGCAACGTCGGTGAGGCCCTGGTCGAGCTGATCGTCGACGAACGCCGCAAGGGCGGCCCGTTCACTGACTTCACCGATTTCTGCGAGCGCGTCGACTATGCGGTCCTGAACAAGCGGGCGATCGAGTCGCTCATCAAAGCCGGCGGATTCGATTCGCTGGGGCATCCCCGCCAAGGCCTGCTCCTCACGTTCGAGGAGATCATCGACAAGACCACGGCCACTCGCAAAGAACACGACATGGGAGTGATGACCCTCTTTGGCGCGACCGAGGACGGCCCTTCCTACGACGATCGTCCGCAGATCCCGGACACTGAGTTCGACAAGAGTCGTCGTCTTGCGTTCGAGAAGGAGATGCTCGGTCTCTACGTCTCCGATCACCCACTGATGGGGCTCGAGGGTGCGCTCCGTCGTCGGTCCGAGCATTCGCTGGCCGACCTCGAAGCGATGGAGGACGGCACGCCGGTCGTCATCGGCGGGGTTGTCACGCAGCTCCAACGGAAGTGGACCAAGAAGGGCGATCTGATGGGAATCTTCGTCCTCGAGGATCTGTCCGATTCGGCCGAGTGCATGGTGTTCCCTCGCACGTTCACCGACTACGGGCACCTCCTCGACGACGATCGTGTCGTGATCGCCCGGGCCAGAGTCCAGAAGCGTGATGACGAAGCGAAGCTGATGATCCAGTCCATCGAGGTCTTCGAGGTCGAACACCTCGGTTCTGCAGCTCCGGTTCGGCTGGAGATCCGGCCTGATCAGCTTTCCGAGCTCATGATCGAGGATCTCAAGCGCGTGTTGACCGAGTACCCAGGAGAGTCGTCGGTCTATATCCACCTCAACGACACACAGGTCATCAAGCTCGCCGACGAATTCAACGTTTCGAACGAGTCAGGCCTGATCCCCGAGCTCCGTGTTCTGCTCGGCGCAGACGCCGTCGTCCTCTGAGCAGACGCCTCTAGTCTTGGCCGCCGTGACTCGCATCGCTGTCTACGTTTGCACCTACAAGCGCAATGAGCCGCTCCAACGGTTGCTCGTCACTCTGCAAGCAGCCGCTGACGCTGTTGCGCAGCGGGCGGACGTCGGCGTCGTGATTGTCGATGACAACCCAGACGGTCGGGCGAAAGACGTGGTCGATGGCTTCGAGCACCACTTCCCACTCGGTCTGCACTACCGCCACGCCGGTTCGCAGAACATCTCGATCGCCCGCAACACCGGCCTCGACGCCGCCAGTGAGATCGGCGACTGGGTGGCGATGACCGACGACGACATCATGGTTGCCGAGGACTGGTTCCTCCAGCACCTTGATCTACAGGAACGGACCGGTGCCGACGCCACGACGGGCCCGCTGCTCCTGCAGTTCCCCGCTGATGCACCTTCCTGGATTCACGACGAGCCCTTCGATCGATTCGGTCTCCTCGATTTCGCCGAAGGTGAGAACGTGCCGATCTGTGCGACCGGAAACTCGATGCTGAGGGCTTCGTTCCTGATCGAGCATTCCGACATTCGTTTCGACCCGGATCTTGGTGTGCTCGGCGGCGAAGACATGGTCTTCTATCGTGCGGCGGTCGGGAGAGGGTTGCAGTGCTACTTCTCGACCAAGACCGCGGTGTTCGAGGTTGAGCCCCATGACCGATCGACCCTGAAATATCAACTGGGCCGGGCCATGTGGATGGGCAACACCCAGTACCTCACCAACTACCGCTCGGGTGACGCAACGAGGTCACGTTTGTTCCTTCGAGGCGGGCGACAGGTTGCTCGAGCGCTGCTTCGGCCGGTCTCACGTCTCATGTCTCGCGAGGCCCCACAGCTGCGGTTCGCTGCGGCCATGGGCTACGAGGGAATCGGCATGATGATCGGTGTGTTCGGAGTCGAACTCGACCATCACGAGGTGTAGGCCAGACGTCAATCGGCTGAGGCACTCATGTTGCGGCGGCTGCGAGTTTTGCGGCGTGCGCATCGTCGGCTGCTCGTTGGAATCTGGTCAGCAGGAACCAGCCAGACGACGTGATGAAGAGATCGGACACAACGGTGCCGATCACCGCCCCGCGCCACGACATGACCGGTACGAGGGTGAGGTACATCACCATGCTCAAGAACGCCGAACTCAAAATCAGGACAGCCCGGACCTGGGTTCTGCCGAGACCGAGCAGACCGTTCAGCGGTGCCCGGCTGATGGCAAGCATCGGCACCACAGGAAGGAGCCAGCGCACGATGGTCACAGACTCGGAGAACTTCTCGCCAACGAGAAACGTGAGCGCAGGAGCGGTGAAGAACAACACGACACAGATGACAAGGCTGATGGCCAGGGATGCTGAGCTGAACTGGCGAGCCCGTCGGACATGCTGACCCATGTCGCCCTCGTTGTCGGGCAGGAATCGCTGGAACAACGCTTGGTTCATCGTGCGAATCGGCAGCAGCGACAGTGAGATGATTCTGTACGCCGCGCCGTACAGACCGGCATCGGCCGCGAGCCCGAATCCGTTCATGACCACCTTGTCGCCGTTCTGTTGCAGCGTCGAGGCGGTGAGCGGCAGCGAGAGTTCCAGAGTGCCCTGCACGTAGGCCCGGTTCGGCTTGCCAAAGGTGAAGTGAATGCCGATGGCCGGCAGGACATACAAGACCGAGCCGAGGGCCACGAGCGCGAAGCCGATCATCCACGAGATGGCGAGGTTTCGAACGGTCAGAATTCCGAGGCTGTACGGGATCAGGAGCGAGACGAGACGAACGAACGGAAGGAAGATCCTGAGCCGGGCCGCCGCGGCAAAACCCTTGGTCGCCTGGACGATGGTGGCCGATGCCTGCGTGATCGGGAACAGCAGGAGTTCCGCTGTCGCAATCATCAGGATCGTGGTCGGAGCAATGGTGGAGATCGTGGCGGCCCCGATGGCAGTCGCAACGGCGACAGCAGCGAGGCCAAATGTGATGGAAAGGGTGAAGGCGCGAGCCGCGACCGTTTGTGGATCGTCCTTCTCTCGGATCACTCGCTGAAGGATCAACAGCGACACGCCAGACCACGTGAACGCGCCGAGCGGGGCGATCACCCCGTAGGTGCCGACATACCCGCCGTACGTCGTGAGGGCCAGCGTGTTGCCCAGCAGAAGAAACGACAGCAGATTGGAGAAGAGGTTGAACAGATCGCTGATGCCACTCCATGCGACATCTGTCGCCATGTCTTGGTATCGGCTGATCAGGCCTCGGATTCGCTTCATCGATCAACCGGGAACTGGTCGAGAACGAAGGTCTGCCATGTTGGTGCGCTGAGCGACGCCGTGGTGTCGGCGAAGGACGCAACGTCGAGGCTCACACCAAGCCAGGAACCAACGACCGCGAGGTCGGCATCGAAGAGGCTCGTGAGCGTTGATTCCTGCTCCTCGGTCAAGGCCGGTCGGTCGGATGGCCGCCAACGGTCGCGGACGCGCTCGATTGCTTGTTCTGGGACGAGGCTCCGGATGGAGTCGTAGCCGGGCAGCTTCTTGATGTTGTTGCGCACGGCGCTTCGTTGAAGTCGCTCTGCGCTGACGTTGTTCGCACCGATGTTGTCGTTCCACTCGACGTCTGCATCGACGCCGATGAATCGGGCAACGCGCTGTAACTCCTCGTCGCCGGCGGTGCGGAGCCTGTCGAAGAAGACAGGCAGGACTCGCTCGGCCCCGAATCGCTCGAAGAAGGGCTGCAGCTGGTAGGCGTAGCGGCTGTAGTCCAGCAACTCGGGGACGGCGCCGTCGATGGCCTCGGCGAAGGGCACCGTCACCTCGCGCTGCAGCCACATGTGGGTGTACTGGGACAGGACGCGATCAATGGGATGTCGCATCACGTAGATGAACTGTGGATCGTCGACGGCGGCGGCTATCCGGTCGATGGTGGCGGGGTAGGTCGGGAGTTTTGCGTAGTGGGTGGTCGACTCGCCGCAAACGTCAGTGGGACCGGCTCCGCCGAAGTGTGCGGCGTACCAGTCGAGTCCGTTGGCGAACACAGGATCGTCGCTGAAGAAGTACAACTCCTTCGGGTCGCTCATGAAAACGCCATCGATCGCCGCGAGCTGATCATGGAGGCTCGAAGTCGCAGCCTTCATGGCCCCGATGATGAAGAAGTTCGGAAGACGGTTCATGGTGGTCGAGGACGGCGCCTTCTGAGGCGTATCAGCGAAGTTCTCTATCGGCCGGAGAGGGGTTTGAGGTGAGAGATCTGAGGTGGTTGTGGCGGGATTTTTCATCTGCCACACTCACCCGATGCAGGACGCAACCGATGGTAACGGCGTGCCAGATACATCTCGTCCAGTGTTTCTCGTCGGTGCCGAGCGATCGGGTTCGACGTTGCTTCGCCTCATGCTCGACTCACACTCGCAGGTCACCTGTTGTGAGGGCTTCGAGTTCGTGGTCGCGAGGGTCGGCGACGACGGCACCCGGCCCTCGATCGAGGACTATCACGATTACCTCTCGACCCAACCGATCTTCGGGAGCTCGGGCCTGTCGATCGATCCTGACCTCGGCTATGACGAGTTGGTCAACGACTTCTTCAGCCAGCGGCTCACCGCTTCTGGCAAGGGCATCGTCGCCGCAATGGTTCACATGGACATCGATCGGATCCTGCACATCTGGCCCGAGGCGCGGTTCATCCACCTGGTCCGCGATCCCCGCGATGTTGCGCTGTCTGTCATTGCCATGGGCTGGTCCGGAAACGTCTACAGCGCAGTCGACAAGTGGCTCCACGCTGAGCAGGGGTGGGACCGGCTGGTGCCGAAGCTGAACGAGGATCGTTGGATCGAAGTCCAGTTCGCCGACCTGATCTCCGATCACGAGGATCAGCTGCGGCGGGTCTGCGGCTTTCTCGACGTCGACTACACGGAACAGATGCTCTCCTACGCCGTGGAAACTGACTACGGCCTGCCCAACCCGAGTCGGGTCGGTAGCTGGAAGGGGACGATGTCGGACCGTGATGCCCGCATCGTCGAAGGAAAGGTCGGGCCGCTCCTCGTTTCGCGCGGTTTCGAGCCGTGTGGCTTGGAGCCCATCGTGCCGACGGGCCTCGAACTGCTGCGCGTGGAGACGGAGGGCCGGCTCTTGAAGTGGAAGCGGCGAATTGACAAATTCGGCCTTCGCCTCTTCCTGGAGCGTGGCATCGCCCGAGTGATCCCGATTCCCTCGTATCGCAGATCAGTACAACTGAGGTTCAATGCCATCGAGCGAGGCAACCGCAAGCGTTCGTGGCGCGACTCGGGACTCGAGTACTCCGTCGCCGACGAGACCGTCTGACCGACGGGCGTCCGGCCCCGTCGAACGCAGCTGTGCGAGTCAGTTGGTGTCGACGCCGCTCATCTCGGCCCGCTTCTCCGGGCTGTATGCGAACTCGCGGCCCGGCTCACGCCATGAACGCTTGCGGCTCTGGCGCTCCTTGGCGTTCATCTTCTTCTTGAGCTTCACCTGAAGGTCGTCCATTCCTGCTTTCCTGGCGATCAACTCGCCGATGCCGGCCCAGCCGAAGAAGCCAAGCTTGTGCCGCCACTTCAGTACCCGCACGCGGCTTTTCATCTTGGCGATGTCGGCCGAGCCAACCTCGATGGCCGGAAGCGAACTGCGTTCGTAGCCTTTGTCCTGGAGGCGAGATCCGACTCGAGCCTCGATCTCCTGCATCTCCCTGTCGGTGATCAGGGCTTGCCACTCGGTGGCTTTGCCAGGAATGGGTAGCTCGTAGTCGGTCTCGGTC
>CAZYLX010000182.1:0-6594 GCA_964648595.1 uncultured Acidimicrobiaceae bacterium | reverse complement strand
CCCCTACGACAGCAAACACCCCCACCGACAGGATCATCGCGAGCCGCGGTTGCCACCGTACGACGAGTAGCAACCCGACAATGCCGACAGCAGCCGCCACACCGATCACGCCCGGAAGACTGTTGTCGACGAGTCGAGTCATGGTGGCGTGGACTGGAGCGTTGACCGGAGCAACTTGGCGAACCTCGTCGTAAAAGTCGAGCCCCCACCAAAGCGACACGACCCACCCGAGCAGCGGAACGAGAGCTGCAGCTGCGGCCAACGGCCGAGACCAATGCTTCTGCGTCGTCAGCAGGATCGCACCGGCGACGCAGAACGCGAGCGGCGCGATGTGATCGAGATAGCGCCCGTACACCGTGTGATCGATCCGAACAACTGCTCCACTCACGATCGTCCCCGCCATCGCCCAAGTCAGCGTGGCCGAGAGCAGGAGGGCGACACCGATGGTCCCCCTGTCTGGCGCAGCCCGGCCCGATGCCAAGTCTCGCGTCGCTTTGAGCCACTCCCAGAATGCAATCGCTACGAGCCCTGCCGACGCCATGAGCTGGTACCAGGCCGTACCCAGAATGCCGCGTGTCCACGCTCCAGGTGCGCCGAGGATGAACTCTTCGAACCGATAGCGGAAGCTGGAATTGGTTCCGGTCAGTGCACTAGCAGCGAAGAGTCGGTCAGCGGTGAGTTCATGCAGCTGCCGTGTTGCGATGAAGCCGACGAGGATGACCGCGAGACTGACCAGCCCTACACCCCACGCGCCTCGATCCCTGGCCACAATCATCAGGACGACAGCGATTGCCACGGTCATTGCGATGCCGCGAGGGTGCACTGCGTAGGCAGCGACGGCGACGAAGACCAAGACGACGACATCGACTTGCCGGGCCGACAGAATTGCACGGCGGACAAAGGTCGCCATCACAACGACAAGGAGTGTCAGCGTCGACTCTGCCCAGAGCAGCCCGCTGCTGATCATCACCGAGGTTGATGCGGCAAAGAGACCACCACACAGCACGGTCTGGAACCGGTCGAGACCGTAGAGCTCTCGAACGAGACGGCAGGCAAGCACCGCAGCGACCACGAGCATGATCCCGTTCAGCGTCGTCGCGGCCCGATGAAAAGCCTGCGGCTCGTCGAAAATGACCGTCAGAGGGCTGAGAAGCAAGCCATAGCCGGCATGAAAGAAGCCGGACTGCAACCGGACCTCGGGATAGCCCGGACCGAAATAGCGGGCCGATGCAACGTAGCCGAGCTCATCTGCGTAGATGATCGGTCCGAGGAGCGGCCGAAGCACCACCCATTGAAGCACGACGGCAAATGCGCCGACGATCAGCTCGGGGCCCCGCTGCAAGCGTGAGGTCAAGGTGCTGGTTGTAGCACCTTTGGCATGCACAGACCATCGAGCTCGATGACCTCGATCAACTCTCGATTCGCGTGAGTGACGGGGTTGTCGGGATCGATCTGGAGCTTGTATTCGCGGAAGGTCATCTCGAGTGCATCGAACGCAAGGAGTCGGCCCCGCAACGAGTCACCGAGCCCGAGAATGATCTTGATGGCCTCCAACGCCTGGATCGACCCCACGATGCCTGGCAGCACACCGAGCACACCGGCCTCAGCACAGCTCGGTGCCAACTCAGCGGGCGGAGGCTCCGGCAGCAGATCGCGATACGTCGGCCCGTCGAGCGGGTCGAACACCGTGATCTGACCTTCGAAGCGGAAGATCGAGCCGTGCACGACGGGAATCCCCAACTTCACCGACGCATCGTTCAGGATGTATCGGCTCGGGAAGTTGTCTGCTCCGTCGACAACCACGTCATAGCCGTCGAGGATCTCGAGGATGTTGTCAGCCCCCAGGCGGGTGTCGTAGGTGTTCACGATCAGATCGGGATTGATCAACTCGAGCGTCTTCTTCGCTGAGTCGACCTTCCGTTCGCCAATTCGCTCGAGATTGTGCAGGACCTGGCGTTGCAGGTTCGACTCGTCGACCACGTCCATGTCGACGATCCCGATGGTGCCGACGCCGGCAGCCGCGAGATAGAGCGCAGCGGGCGATCCGAGCCCTCCCGCGCCGAGCATGAGCACCTTGGCACCGAGGAGCTTTTGCTGACCGGCTTCTCCGACCTCGGGAAGCAAGAGGTGTCGGCTGTAGCGATTGCGCTGCTCGGCGGTCAGCGTCTGGGGCATGATCCAATCGCGCCCCTCGTCCTTCCACTTGTTGAAGCCACCGTCCATCGAAACGAGATCGGTGTACCCGAGGGCCTCGAGGGTCTTGACGGCAAACGCCGAACGCACGCCACCGGCGCAGAGGACAACAAGCGGGGTCGCCTTGTCGGGGATGAGATTCTCGACTTGAGCTTCCAGATTTCCTCGCACGATGCCGATCGAACCCGGAATCACACCCTGCGCGACCTCGTCGGGCTCGCGAACATCGAGGACCGTTGCACCATCGAGCAGAAGCGCGGCCGCTCGCTCGGTGTCGACCTCACCGATTTCGGCTTTTGTCTGTGCGAGCAACTCACGGAAACTGGCCATGTCAGGCCCCCTTCGAATTCTTTAGTGGGTCGGTCAACAATCGGATGGTGCACGCTATTCCGCCAACCTCCGACAGGCCGAACGGAACTTCCCTAGCCAAGGATGGCAGGAAGCACGTCGCTGATCGAGCCCCGCACGACGACGTCGGCCAGAGCATCCATCTCCGTTGGCGAGCCGTTCACGATGACCACATCAGCACCGAGGGACTTGGCGACGGGCACCACATTGGCGATCGGGTACACCGACAACGTCGAACCGACAGCCAGCAACAGGTCGCAGTCTCGGGCCGCGGTCTCCGACCGGGCGAGATCGGCGACAACAAGGCTCTGCCCGAAGCTGATCGTACTGGATTTCAAGATCCCGCCACAGTCGAAACAAGCCGGGTCGTGCTCCCCGGCATCGACGCGATCCAATGCGTGTTCCATCGGGGCCCGAAACGTGCAACTGAGGCAGACGACCTCGCGGATCGAACCGTGGACCTCGACGATTCGATCAGGATCGGAGCCGGCCTCATGGTGCAAACCATCGATGTTCTGCGTAATCAGCAGGCGGAGCTTCGCCAATGCCTCGAGCCGAAGGAGCGCTCGGTGGCCGATGTTCGGTTGGGCATTCCATACGGGCGAGGATCGCCGACCTTGCCATGCTCGGCGCCGGACGTCTGGGTCCTCGATGTAGTGCTGAAGCGTCGCCATCTTCTCGGCACCCGGGTTCTTGGTCCAGACGCCCTTCGGGCCCCGGAAGTCGGGGATCTCGGAGTCTGTGGAGATACCAGCACCAGTCAGCACAACGACACGGTCGGCAGCAGCGATCCGTTGCGCGGCCTCCTCGAGCACAGCGTTGTTCAGGACAGCGTTGTTCAGCACAGCACTATTCGGCACAGCGTTGGTGTCGACGGTCGGGCTGGTCCCCGGCTGATCGGAGTCGCTCATCGGTTGAACACTAGCCAGCTAGCCTCCGAGGCCATGAGTCACGCACCCGAACCCAAGGACTCTGTCCGCCGCGTCCTGACCACGATGCACCTCATCGGCCCGGCCACGTCGGCCAAACACACCGCCCAGCGCATGATCGACAACGGGCGTTCAGCCGTAGCCAACCGCGGCGCTCGACCCGATTCGACCCCTCCCATCGGCCAAGATGACATCCTCGTCGACTTCTGGAATCAGTCGAGTTCGAACTGGTACTACGACATCCTCACGGTTGCGGCTATTCGACGGATCATGCAGCCGGGCGACATGGCGATCGACATCGGTGCCCACACCGGCGACGTCCTCGAGCACATCGTGGCCGCCGCTCCTGCCGTCCGCCATCTCGCTGTCGAACCGCTCCCCCATCTAGCCACCGATCTGCGAATCAACTTCCCCTCCGTGCAGGTAAGAGAGGCAGCGCTCGTCGAGACTCCGGCCGGATCGCTCCAGTTCCATCACGTCCAGACGAACCCCGGATACAGCGGTATCAGGCAGCGGTCGTTCGATCGGCCCAACGAAGAAGTGGAACTGATCGACGTCGATACTGCTCGTCTCGACGACATCGTCGACGTCGATGAGCATCCGGTTCTCATCAAGCTCGATGTCGAGGGAGCGGAACTCGGTGTCCTCCGTGGTGCCACCCGAATCCTCAGCAACGATCGACCTGTCGTGATCTTCGAACACGGACTCGGGGCGGCCAACCACTACGACACCACACCCCGCGTCGTCCACGATCTGTTCATGACACACGGCTATGAGCTCTTCCTCCTCGGCACGTGGCTCGAATCCGGCCCGCCGCTGTCCCGTGAGCAGTTCGTCGAACAATTCGAGCAGCAACGGAACTACTACTTCCTGGCTGCCCATCCCGACTGAATCAACCCAGACGCCACCGTGCACTGGCCACGTCTCGTTCGAGCTCGCCACCGGCGGCGCGAGTCAGCGCGATCTCGGCCTCGGATCCGGCGGTTCGCACGATCAGCTCCCGAACCTCGACGGCGATACTCCCCCGGGGCTGCCGAACTCGCATCCCCCATGATGCGCCCGCAACGTCGTGACCGACCTAGGCGCCGAAGACGAAGGTCGAGGAGTCGGCCAAGAACGCCTTCGATCCGGATCCCGCAGGCGCCAACTCGTTGCTTGGTCCCGACGAGGCAATCGCGGCCTCCGTCAGCTCATCGAGCATTGCATGATCTCTCAGGGTCAGTTCTCGAAGTGCAATGGACACATCATCACCTCTTTTCCAGCCAACCAGGAGTTGCCCTGGATCGGAACAACGAGGCCAGCGTCGCCCGTGCTATCACAGGCAGCGATGTCTGCCGACGCGCCAACCGCCCATTCGATCCGAGCCACCGTGATGCAAACGCCGCTACCGAGCACGCTCGAAGTACTCACTGATCAATGGATCGGCGTGGGTCGCGACGGACGGATCTCCGAGATGCGGCCAACAACAGCAGCAGACCTCGCCGACATCACACTCCCGTCGAGTTCGGTTCTTGTCCCCGGGTTGATCGACACCCACATCCACGCGCCGCAGTGGCCGCAGCGAGGAGCGGGGCTCGATGTGCCGTTGGAACGGTGGCTTCAGGACTACACCTTTCCGCTCGAGGCCCGGTTCTCGGATACGGCCTTCGCAGAAGAGGTCTGGGCGTCGCTCGTGCCTTCGTTGCTGGCCGAGGGAACAACGACGGCCACGTACTACAGCTCCATCCATCCTGAGGCGACCGCCTCGCTGGCCGTTGCATGCCAAACCCACGGCCAGCGAGCGATGGTTGGTCGAGTAGCCATGGATCACCCGACCAATACGCCGGAGTACTACCGCGATCCGAGCGCCGCGGCCGGGATCGACGCCAGCCGAGCATCGGTCGAGGCGATTCGAGCGATCGACGAGGGTCGCGGATTGGTCTCTCCGATCATCACGCCTCGTTTCATCCCGGCGTGCACCGACGACCTTCTCCGGGGCTTGGGCTCGCTGGCCGAGCAGACAGGTGTGCGGGTGCAAACCCATTGCTCGGAGAGCATCTGGGAGCACGGCTACGTGCTTGACCGATTCGGCGTCACCGATACCGAGGCACTCGACGACGTTGGTCTGCTCCGCAATCACACCGTGCTGGCCCACAGCGTGCACATCTCGGACCGAGATCGCGATCGAGCCATCGAACGTGGTGCGGGCGTCGCTCACTGTCCGTTGTCCAACTCGTACTTCGGTGATGGTGTCTTCCCCGTGAGCGAACACCTGAACGCCGGCCTGCGGATGGGGTTGGGCACCGACGTCGCTGGCGGCCCGGAACACTCGATGCGGGCGAGCTGCGGTCACGCGGTGACGTCATCGAGAATGCTCGAGGCCGGAGTCGAACCTGGCGGTGACCAATCGCTCCGACCCGGACAGCGCATCGACCTGATGACGGCCTTCTGGATGGCGACGCTGGGCGGGGCCGAGTTGCTGGGGATCGACGCCGGTCTGCTCGCCGTCGGCCGCCTGTTCGATGCCGTTGCCATTGATCCGACGTCCGATGCCGCCGGTCGGTTCGACCAGCTGCTCGACATCGATGACGACCATCGGCGCTTCGACCGGCTTGCTCGCGGCGCCGGCTCGATCACCAATGTGTGGGTTGATGGAGTGATGGTCGTGCGTGCCGACTGACGAACGGATCAAATATCCTCTCTTGCGCATTTAACTGCGTTTGTTTACAGTAATGGTTGTTGCTTCCCCGTCTGTTCAACTCCCGCTGCACTCAACGTTCGAAGGCTCGCACCATGTCCGACGCATCATCCAACCGCCCAACTCCCGCCAACCCTGCTGCACTGTCCAACCCTGCTGCACTGTCGTTTCCGGAGCTCTCACTTCACGTGAGCCCGCTCGAGGACCCAGTCCTCGCGCAGCTTGGCTTCGACCCTCGAAGCGCATACGTCGAGCAATTCTGGCTCTCGATCCTCGGCCCGAGCGCCGTGCTGTTCTTGCGAAGGGTCGCTGCCCGATTCGAAGCCGAGCCGGAAGGTTTCGAACTCGACCTCGTCGAATGGGCGCAGGAACTCGGCCTCGGAGCGAAAGGTGGAAAGCACAGCCCGATGTGGCGAACCCTCGACCGGATCTGCCGCTTCGGCCTCG
>CAZYLX010000181.1:0-6615 GCA_964648595.1 uncultured Acidimicrobiaceae bacterium | reverse complement strand
GAGGCCGTGGTTGAAGCTGAAGCCGTCGTCGAGGCCGTGGTTGAAGCTGAAGCCGTCGTCGAGGCCGTGGTTGAAGCTGAAGCCGAGGCCGTAGTCGAGGAAGCACCGGCAGCAGAAGCCGCTCCGGCCGAAGACGCCACCGAAGCCTGATCCGGCAGCGGCTCACGCAACGAATTCGAACGAAGAGGAACACAGATGGCTGATTTCAGCGCGAAAGACGTACAGGAGCTCCGCAAGGCAACGGGAGCCGGGATGATGGATTCCAAGAAGGCGCTCACCGAAGCCGATGGCGACATGGAGGCCGCGGTCCAGATCCTGCGGGAGAAGGGCCTGGCCAAGGCGTCGAAGCTCACCGATCGCGACAACAGCGAGGGTGTTGTTGCCATCGCTCAAGACGCATCCGGCGCTTCGCTGGTGCATCTCAAGTCCGAGACCGACTTCTCCGCCAAGTCCGACGAGTTCCAGGCGTTCGTCCAAGCGCTGGCCGATGCCGTGCTCGCCGACGGCGAGGGCGCAGTCGATGCCCACGCAGGGGCACTCGAGGAGCTCAAGCTCTCCCTCAAGGAGAACATCGAGATCGGGGCAGCTGTCCGCTACGAGGCTGCCGACGGCAAAACCATCGATGCGTACCTCCACGGCGGTGGTCGGGCCGGCGTGCTGATCGAGGGTGAAGGTGTCGACGCCGAGCTCCTGCACGAGGTCGCCCTCCACGTTGCTTTCGCAAAGCCCAGCTTTCTCACGCGCGATGAGGTCCCGGCCGACGCGGTCGAGAAGGAACGCGCTGCGCTCCTCGAGATCACAAAGACCGAAGGCAAGCCAGAAGCTGCTTGGGACAAGATCGTCGATGGCCGCGTGAACGCGTGGTTCGCTGATCGTGTGCTCACCGAGCAGGGTCTGTTCGGTGAGAAGGAAAAGGTTGCCGCCAAGCTCGGCTCCGGCTCTCTCTCCCGCTTCGTTCTTGCGATGGTCGGCTGACCGACCATCAGGCGCCCCACCGGGGTGAACCGACTCAGAATCGTCGACGGCCTCGGGGCGCTAGTCTCCCCGAGGCCGTTTCGCGCCGGGCGCCACGAAGCAACGCAGGAGATCACATGAGCGAGTCCGCAGAACCCATCAAGTACCGGAGGGTGCTCCTGAAGCTTTCCGGTGAGGCCTTTGCCGGAGACAAAGGGTTCGGCATCGACGGATCGGTGCTGCAGCAGATCGCAAACGACATCGCAGACGCTCGAAACAACCTTGGAGTCGAGGTGGCCGTTGTCGTTGGCGGCGGGAACATCTGGCGAGGGATTTCCGGAGCTGAGGGCGGTCTCGACCGAGCCCAGGCCGACTACATGGGCATGCTGGCCACGGTCATGAACGCATTGGCTCTTCAGGACGTCCTCGAGCAGAACGACATCCCGACCCGCACTCAATCAGCCATCCGGATGCCCCAGGTGGCCGAGGAGTACATCCGCCGCCGGGCCATCCGTCACATGGAGAAGGGTCGTGTAGTGATCTTCGCAGCCGGCACCGGCAACCCGTTCTTCACCACCGACACGACGGCTGCTCTTCGTGCGGTCGAAATCGACGCCGATGTCTTGATGAAGGGCACACACGGTGGCGTCGATGGCATCTACACCGACGATCCCCGCACCAATCCCGACGCCACCAAGATCGACTCGCTGTCCTACCTCGATGTGCTCAACAAGGGCATCAAGGTGATGGACTCGACCGCCATCACCCACTGCATGGAACACGGCATGCCGATCATCGTGTTCGATCTCATGGCAGACGGAAACCTTCATGGCCTGCTCACCGGTTCGACGATCGGTACATTGGTCGAATGAGCGAGCTCATCGAGATGGTCATGGACGACGCCTCTGAGCGTATGGAGAAGGCGACTACTCACGCCCGGTTGGAGTTCTCGGGCATCAGATCTGGCCGTGCGGCGCCTCAGTTGGTCGAGCGGATCAGCGTCGAGGCCTACGGCGTCGACATGAAGATCGTCGAGTTGGCAACCGTCTCGATTCCGGAAGCTCGCCAACTGATGGTCACGCCCCACGACCCGACGAATCTCGATGCCATCGAGCGCGGGATCCGAACCTCTGATCTTGGCCTCGCCCCCTCAAACGATGGCCGGTCGATCCGGCTCAACTTCCCACCCCTCACCGAGGAACGGCGGAAAGAACTGGTTCGCCTGGTGAAGTCCATGGCGGAGGACGGCCGAATCGCCATCCGCAATGTTCGCCGCGATGCGCGCAAGGATCTAGAGGCCGCCGAGAAGGACGGCTCCTTTTCCTCGGACGATCTCGTCCGGGCCGAGAAGGATCTCGATCGCCTGACCCAAGAAAGTGAGGCAGCCGTCGACAAGGCGCTTGCCGAGAAAGAAGCCGAACTCCTCGAGGTTTGATCACCTCCCTCTCACTGCGTCCAATCCAGCGCGGTGGACAAGCCAAGGAACCGACGTGTCCGACGAGCAAACCGACAACGCAGACGAATCGGCTGGATCGAGCATCTTCGATGTCTTCGAACCGCCACCGGAGATCGACCCGAACCATTTGGGACCGATCCCTGTCGTGTCTGCAGACGGATCACCCCCAGACGAGGGGTCAGAAGCCGAGCAAGTCGACGACGAGATCGACATCGATCTGGCCGAAGACGCTGCCGCATCAGAGACCGAGTCGCTGCAAACGACGCCAGCTGACGGCGATGAGGTCTTGGCCGGCGACGCATCGATCTCTTCGGTCTTCGGGTTCGATCCGATCGACGGTTCCACCGAAGACGTTGCCAGTGGAGTTGATGCTCCGCTGATGATCGATGATCTGGACGGCGACGCCATCGACATCGACATCGAGCCTGCAGCGAATGGCGAGGCAGAGGAAGCCGCAGCAGGCGACGAGGGTGCCTCGGTTCTGCCGCACTGGACTGCACCTGCGACAGGTGTGGTTCCCAAAGTGATCTCTGGCGATCGGGATCCAGCCGACGGCTGGGCCGAGGTCTCGGGTCCGCGCTGGCACGGCGAAGGCCCGCAATGGGCCGGCGACGATCTCGAAGCCGTCTTCGCAGACGAAGACGGCGTTGGTGGACCTCGCCGCGTCACGATCGAAGACGAAACGGAGCTCGCTGACCTCCCCGCCGCCGCTGGTTCGCCGCAGCGGGCCGAAACCGCCGCGGCTCGTGCCGCGCAGCGCCCGGTTGTCGAGGTCGATGGTGGCCGGAACGTCGGGCAGGCAATCGGCGTCGGTGTCGCTTTCGCTGTGATTGCCGGTGGTGCCTTCTGGTTGGGCAAGGCAACAACGGTTGCGTTGGTGACTGTGGCGGTCGTTCTCGCTGCCATCGAGTTGTTCGGCGCCATGCGCAAGGCCGGGCTGCACCCTGCGACCTTGCTCGGGATCGTCGCCGCTGCCTCCCTTCCGCTCGCTGCCTATCACCGGGGCGAGGCCGGTTTCACGCTGGTGATCGCGTTGTCAGTGATGGCGTGCGCGCTTTGGTATCTCTCGGGTGCCGACACGCAGCGGCCGGCGCTCAATATCGGCCTCACCATGCTCGGTATCACGTGGATCGGCGGCTTGGCGGCTTTCGCCTCGTTCATCGTCCAGTCTCTTGGCGGCGTCGAAGTCCTCTTGGCGGCGGTCATCATCACGGTCGCATCCGACACCGGGGCGTTTGTCGGCGGCAAGGCCATCGGCAGCACGCCGTTCCACTCGGCCAGTCCGAACAAGACCTGGGAGGGCACGATTGTCGGCATCATCGCCTCCGTGGTTGCCGGGCTGGTGGTCGGCATTCTCGGGATTTCGGTGTTCTCCGACTCCTTGAGCGATGCGGTGCTCCTCGGCCTCACCTGCGGCATTCTCGCTCCCATCGGCGACCTGACCGAGTCGCTGGTCAAGCGTGATCTCGGGGTCAAGGACATGGGAACCCTGCTGCCGGGACATGGTGGGATCCTCGACCGCGTCGACGGCCTGCTGTTCGTGCTGCCAGGCGCGTATTACCTTGGGAACGTGCTCGGCATCCTTTGAGTCTCCTCGTCCGCTTTCTCCTGGCTTTCGGGCCGAAGGCTACGCTTGCTGGGTGACGAGTCAGGACACATCAGCCGAACGATCGGTGGCCATCGTCGGGAGTACCGGATCGATCGGTACCCAGACCATCGAGGCCATCGCAGACGACCCTGACCGATACGACGTCGTCGCATTGGCGGCGGGTTCTTCGGTCGAGGCGCTGGTGCGACAGGTCGTTGCCGTTCGGCCTGGCTTTGTTGCCATTGGTGACGCGTCGAAGGCCTCGGATCTTCGCGATGCGCTGACCGCGGCGAACGTCGACGCCACGATCGAGATCGGTGTTGGCGCCGATGCGCTGGCCGAGTGCGCTCGGCGGGCCGATATCACGGTCAATGGAGTCGTTGGATTCGCGGGGCTTCCGGTCACGCTCGCGGCGCTGGAAAGCGGGAACCGACTGGCTCTGGCCAACAAGGAATCGCTGATCGCCGCCGGCCCGGTCGTCCAGAAAGCTCGGCGAACCCCGGGCGCTGAACTGGTCCCCGTTGACTCCGAGCACGCCGCAGTTCACCAATGCCTTCGAGCGAACGACCGTCCCGAGCGAGTGGCGCGAATCCAACTCACTGCATCGGGAGGGCCATTTCGGGGTCGTAGCCGGAGCGAACTCGAGTCGGTCACGATCGACGAGGCTCTGGCCCACCCCACATGGTCGATGGGTCCGAAGATCACCGTCGACTCTTCGACCCTCATGAACAAGGGCCTCGAGGTCATCGAGGCGAATGAACTGTTCGGCACTCCGGCCGGCGACCTCGGCTTCGGGGTGACGATCGATGACATCGATGTGGTCGTCCATCCACAGTCGGTCATCCATTCGATGGTGACCTACAGCGATGGATCGACCATCGCCCAGCTGTCGATGCCGACCATGAAGCTGCCGATCGCCTACGCGCTGGCCTATCCCGACCGCTTCCCTGTGCCCTACGGCGCAATCGATTGGGCGACGCTCGGATCACTGGATTTCGAAACGCCGGACCTCGAGGCGTTCCCCTGCCTCGCGCTCGCCTTCGAAGCAGGGCGCCTCGGTGGAACAGCGCCGGCATGGCTGAGCGCAGCAAACGAGGTGGCGGTCGACGCCTTCCTCAAGAACTGGATTCGATGGGTCGACATCTCAGACATCAATGCTGCGGTCCTCGATGCACATGATGGAGGAATGGGTGACACGCTGGAAGGTGTTCTCGAAGGAGATCATCTTGCTCGGGTCAAGGCCGATGATCTGGTGAATCGATTGACTTCGTGAACGGAAACGACTGCGTGAATTCAATGCTGCTGAACGGACACCGATGACCGATACGAATGCGCCGGCACACGGGGCAACAACAGGCGAGACTGGCGGGGACCCCGGCCGGCTGCAGTCGATGGCGTTGGGCGACACTCGCCCGACCGATGCCGGCGGCGACATCACCAACTGGCCCGCGCTCGTCGCCTTGGTCGGATTCTTCGCCTTCATCGGCTACCTCGGGCTGGCGTACCTCTTGATGGTCCTCGGCCTCGTGGTCATGATCTTCCTCCACGAACTCGGTCATTTCATGACTGCGAAGTGGACCGGCATGAAGTCGACGCAGTTCTTCCTCGGTTTCGGGCCGACCTTGTTCTCGCGCACGCGGGGCGAAGTCGAATGGGGGATCAAGGCGTTGCCATTCGGCGCGTTCGTTCGAATAGTCGGGATGTCGAATCTTGACCCGTTCGACCCAGAAGACGCGCCAAAGGCCTACATCAACAAGAGTTATCCCCGTCGCATGCTGGTGATCACGGCGGGGTCGATGATGCACTTCATCCAAGCCGCCGTCATTCTCGTTTTCGTCGTGTCGTTCATTGGCGTACGTGACGCAGCCGTCATTGACCAGGCCCTCATCGACGAACCGCGACCTTGGACCATCGGTGAGATCAGCCAGCTCGAGACAGGGGAGACGCCGTCGATCGAGGCCGGCTTGGACGTTGGCGACCGCATCGTTGCCATCGACGGTGTCCCACTCGACGACTTCATCGGCATGGCTGAGTACATCCGAGCTCGTCCTGGCGAGGTGGTGACGCTTCGGATCGAGCGGGGAGACGACGTGTTCGAGAAGACGACGGCGCTGGCGGAAGTTCCGACCGACGATGGTGGAACGGTCGGCTTCCTCGGCGTCGCTGCGCTGTATGACCGCCAGACGCTGTCACCGGTTTCTGCGATCGGCCTTGGGGTCGATGTCGGAACCACGGCGGTGACGTTCATTCCGCAACGGTTCTTGTCCCCGTCGACGTGGGCAAACCTCGGTTCGCTGGTGCTTGAGGGTTCCGAGCAGGTTGACATCATGAGTGACGAGGCTGCTGAGCGGCCGATCTCATTGGTGGGCGCTGTTCGTATCTCGGGCCAGGTGGCCGAGATCGACTGGGCGCTGTCGCTGCTCTTCCTTGCCCAGATCAACATCTTTGTCGGGATCTTGAACCTGATTCCTCTGCTGCCCCTGGATGGCGGGCACGCCGCGATCGCGACCTACGAGCGGATTCGTAGCCGCAAGGGCCACGCTCCGTATCGGGCCGACATCACCAAGCTGTTGCCGCTCACGTATGCGGTCGTTGCCTTGTTCGGCTTCATCGGCCT
>CAZYLX010000180.1:0-6622 GCA_964648595.1 uncultured Acidimicrobiaceae bacterium | reverse complement strand
AAGGCGCCGGCGAAGAAGCCGGCCGCCGAGAAGGCGGCCACGGCCAAGAAGGCTCCAACGAAGAAGGCGCCGGCCAAGAAGCCAGCCGCCGAGAAGAAGGCGCCGGCCAAGAAGGCTCCAACGAAGAAGGCGCCGGCAGCGAAATCGGCTGCGAAGAATGCGGCAACGAAGAAGTCAGCGGCACAGCAGCCGACCGAAGACAAGAAGGTGGCAGCCAAGGTGGCTGCGCCGGTAACCAAGAAAGCGGGCAAAGCCTCCTTGCGAAACAAGTCGACGATCGCGCCGGAAATCCCTGCATGGCTGAAGGACAAGAAGTGGCTCAAAGCGCAACGCCTCGCGTTGTTGGAAGAGCGAGCGAAGCAGACCAGCCACGCCGAGGTTCGAGAAGCCGAGGCAGCTGCGCTGATGGCCGATCGAGAGCCAGGCGACGTGCAATTCGATGAGGAATCCGGCGAGGGAGACACCCTCGCTGTCGAGCGTGATCGTGACCTCGCCCTCTCGTCAAAGGCTCGTGAGATCGTCGACGAGGTCGACGCCGCGATCACACGGATCGACAAAGGCGTCTATGGCGTGTGTGCCAGTGGCGAAGACGTCATCCCCAGAGAGCGGCTCGAATTCCTGCCGATGGCCTTGAAGTGCGTGCGTCACCAGACGTCGATGTTCTGATCGGGCGCCGTCTGGCTCGAGCTGGCGCGATCGTCGCCTCGGTCGTGCTCGTTGATCAACTCACGAAGTCGTGGGCAGACGGGCGCCTCACCAGGCAATCATGTTCGGTGCCCGATGCGTGCATCGATCTGATCGGTCCTCTCCGCTTCCGCCTTTCGTTCAATTCAGGAGCGGCGTTCAGCAGTTTCACCGGTGGTGGGCCGGTGCTCGGTGTCATCGCGTTTGTGATGACGATCTACCTGGTTTACCTCTCTTCGACCACTGCGGATCGACCGCTCAGTCTCTTGTTTGCCGTGGTGGCCGGCGGAGCGGTCGGGAATCTCTGGGATCGGGTCTTTCGGGCGGACGATGGGTTCCTCAGCGGCAGCGTCGTTGATTTCATCGACCTGCAGTTCTGGCCCATCTTCAACATCGCTGACATCGCCGTGGTTTGTGGCGTGATCGGCATCGCACTACTGCTGTGGCGTCAGCAGCCGAGCAAGTCATGAACGAGATCGAGGTCGTCACCGAGACGATTCCGACCGCCTTGGCCGGGCAGCGCATCGATCGCGTCATCGCCTTCGTCGCCGACGTCAGCCGCAGCGATGCGTCGGTACTCATCGCTGCCGGGCATGCCACGCTCAACGGCAACGTGCCGGGCAAACCATCGGAGCGGGTCGCCGAGGGTGACGTCGTCGTCGTGACGGTCGAGCGCTCAGACGACCAGCTGGAACCCGACCCATCCATCGACGTTCCCGTCATGTTCGAGGATGCCCACATCATCGTCGTCGACAAACCGGCGGGGCTCGTCGTCCACCCCGGAGCAGGCACCCTCGGTGGCACCATGGCGCACGGTCTCCTCGCTCGTTATCCAGAACTCCGTGGTGTCGGACCTGATATTCGACCCGGCATCGTGCACCGCCTCGACAAAGGCACATCCGGACTCTTGGTCGTTGCCCGTACGAACGCAGCACTCGAGGGACTCAAGCAGCAGTTGGTGGTGCGCTCCATGTTGCGTCAGTACCAGACGCTGGTCGACGGTCGTCTTGCCTCGAGTGAAGGTCTGATCGACGCTCCGCTCGGACGTTCGCCACGTGACCCCACACGGCACGCGGTGGTGTTGTCCGGTCGCGATGCTCGGACTCGGTACGAGGTAATCGAGCGTTTCGACGACCCGGTAGTCACCAGACTGCACTGTCGTCTCGAGACCGGCCGGACTCACCAGATCAGAGTCCACCTCGAAGCCATCGACCATCCGGTGATCGGTGATGACCGATACGGCGGCTTGCAGCCGACACTCGGGCTCGACCGGCCGTTTCTGCACGCTGAGACCCTCGGATTCTCCCACCCCGAAAGCGACGAGTGGATGCAGTTCGAGAGCCCATTGCCATCAGACCTGCGCAGCGTTCTCAGCCGTTGCCGGGCCGAGCCGACCTGGGAAACCGAGGCTCCTCGCGGGGGAGAAAGCCCTGACGGTGAATGATTTGGCTGATGGCCGGCCGGTGGCGAGCAACTGATCGCCCTGGCTCGTCTATTTCACTGGGTTCGCCCATCGCGATCGTGCAAACGAGGCGTCGATCGTCGGGAACGGCGAAGGTCGTTCGCACGGCAGCCTCGTGATCGAAGAGCCCGAACAGCGAAGCGCCCCAACCTCGGTCCGTGGCGAGGAGCAGCAGGTTCTGAGCCACCATTCCGGCGTCGATCCACCAGAACGGTTGCGCCCACGCCGCCCGGCTTTCGCCGAGGCCGGGGCGAGCCTTGTCCGGCTCGTTGTAGCGCTCGACATAGGCGTCCGGCCGGGTGGCGATGATCACCAGCGAGGGCGCCTCGAGCAGCCCGTTCCAACGGAAGCCGGCACGCTTCTCCTCGGTCATTGTCGTAGACCAGTACCGATCGACTGACGCCGGCGTGTCGAGGACGATGAACTCGACGGCCGCCGTGTTACCGGCACTCGGGGCCCTCCTGGCCAGATCGAGCATCTGATCGAGCTCAGCAGCCGGAATTGAGCCTTCGGTGAACGATCGGACCATTCGCCGCGCCCGAATCGTGCGATCCAAGGCGCTCTGCTCGTTCACGCCGGGTCCGGGGCTGGCCACTCCGAAGCGCCGTTTGCCATCTGGGCAACATCGGCCAGCGTGAATCCCTCGAGCATCGTCCGCATCGCGTTGCCGACGTTGCTCCAAACGGCGAGCAACACGCACTGTCCTTCGTGGTCGCACGCTCCTGCGGTGTGTGGTTCACCGAAATCGCCGAGCGTGATTGGTCCGTCGACGGCACGGATCACCTCGGCCAGCGTGATCTGGGAGGGATCTCGGGCCAGGATGTAGCCGCCTCCGACACCCCGTTTCGAGCGGACGATTCCCGCTCCCTTGAGGGCGAGCAGGATTTGTTCCAGGTACGGCTGAGGGAGGCCGGTGCGCTCGGCGATCTGGCGGACAGTTGTCGGGCCAGCGGTCTCGCCGTGCAACGCCAGCGAGAGAAGCGCTCGAGCTGCATAGTCACCCCGGGTCGACACCTTCACGCTGGCGACCCTACTTGGACTGGCGGTGTGACGGCGTACTGCCGAGGCCTATCGTCGCAACGCATGCAACCCACGCCGACCGCACCCGCCTACGGACGCGGATGCCTGACCGATCTCCTCCCAGCGCTGCTGCCGATCGCTCCCGGGGCGGGGGTGCTCCCGATCGAGGTAGACCACGCCAACCCGATCGTCCTCCTCGTGTTGGATGGTGTCGGATGGGAACAACTCCAGAGCAGAGCCCGAATCGCGCCGGTGCTCTCCGCCATGACTGGGGGATCGATCACGAGTGTCGCTCCGTCAACGACAGCGACAGCTCTCACATCGATCACCACCGGCTTGACGCCGGGGGAACACGGCATCGTCGGGTATCGAATGATGATCGATGGCGACGTGATGAACTCGCTGCGCTGGGGATCGACGTCGATGGGCGACGCACGGCGAACGCACCCTCCCCAGGCGCTCCAGCCCTATGAGCCGTTCCTCGGCGAACGCGTCGACTACGTCTCCAAGGCCGAATTCGCAACGACTGGTTTCACCGGTGCTCACCTGCGCGGCGCAACACTTCATCCTTATCGCACCACAGCGGTCATGGTCAACGAGATCGGCCGGGTCCTTCGGTCAGGCACGTCGTTTGTGTATGCCTACTACGACGGTGTTGACAAGGTCGCTCACGAGTATGGGCTCGACGATCGATACGACGCCGAGCTGTCATTTGTCGATCGCCTCGTCGGAGACGTCATTGCGGCGTCGCCCACCGGCACACAGGTTGTTGTCACCGCTGACCACGGCCAAGTCGACTGTGGTCATGATCTGCGAGCGATCGCTCCCGAGGTCTTGGATCTGACCGAGGCGTTGTCGGGCGAGGCTCGCTTTCGTTGGTTGCACGCCCGGCCGGGAGCCGAGCACGACCTGCTCGCTGCTGCCCGAGAAGCGCACGGCCAACAATCGTGGGTCAGAAGCCTCGATCAGATGATCGATGAGCGATGGCTCGGCCACACGGTGCGCACCGAGGTTCTCGACCGATACGGGACCGTTGCGCTGCTTCCTTTCGAACCCTTCGGATTCGACGACCCGGACGACACCGGGCCCTTCTCGCTGATAGGGCGCCATGGTTCGCTGACCAGTGCTGAAATGCTTGTGCCTCTGCTTGTTGCGAGCGTCTGAGCCAAGTTCGGGTTCATCGGCTACAACGTGCCGATGAGCGAACGCGATTCGGCCCAACCTGCAACAGCCGACGATCTCGAGCCCGAACCGATCAAACCCTCCGATGTGAGGAGCCCCGATGACATCTCCACCGAAGAGGCTCCTCGCGGCGCGGTGTCCGAGCCAGCAAAGGTCATGCGCATCGGATCAATGATCAAGCAGTTGCTCGAGGAGGTTCGAACGACCGATCTCGACCTGGGTGGCAGGAATCGGCTTCGCGAGATCTATGACACCAGCATCGCCGAGCTGTGCAAGGCGCTTTCACCCGACCTTCAAGAGGAGCTGGCCAGCCTGGTCATGCCTTTCGGAGACGACGGGGTTCCATCGGAGTCTGAGTTGCGCGTTGCCCAAGCCCAGCTGGTTGGCTGGCTGGAAGGTCTCTTCCACGGGATTCAGGCAACGCTTTTCGCTCAGCAGATGGCGGCCCAACAACAGCTCGAACAAATCAAGGCGGCCCAGCTTCCGTCCGGCGCTCGCCCCCCTGCAGAGGGCGGCGCAGGTGTCTATTTGTAATGTTCATTGCCGAATCGCGTCATTCAGTTTGACGTAGGTCACATCGGGGCGGAAAACTCTTGGGACGCCGTTCGGGGGGACCGTCCGGCATTCCGAGGAGCCGACGCCGCGCGTCGGGATGCATGGGGGTTCAGCCGTGATCGAGATCTATACCAAGGACTGCAGTGCGCTGAGCGATGCCGAGCTCGGCGACATGGCCGACCTCACCGTCAATGGCGAGGGCTGGGAAGCCGGTTTGTTGTCCAAACAGGCGGAGAAGTGGGTGCTGGTGAGTCAGGCCTTCGTCGATGGCAAGCTCTACGGCTTCGTGCTGACGACGCTCGAACGGATCGGCGGCACGCCCTCGCTCATCATTGGCGTCGGTTGTGTCGCGAAGAAACGAAATCGGTCGTCGGTATTGAAGGCGCTGATGCATGAGCAGCTCCACAAGACGCTCATGGCCTTTCCCGACGAGGACGTCGTGATTGCCATGCGAGCCAATCACGCCGGCCCGTTCGAGGCACTGGCCGGTCTCGCCGACGTGCGCCCGTGGCCCGACACCAGGGCCAACGGAGAGGAGCGGGCGTGGGGCAGACGGCTGGCGAAACGATTCGGCGATCCGTCCTTTGATGACCGTTCGATGATCGGCAGCGGCGACGGCGACAACCTTGTACTCGATCATGAATCACTGAAGAAACAGAATCTCGGGTCGATCTTTGATGCATGCATTCGAGGGGAAGATCAGCATGTGGTCGCTTGGGGATGGGCCATGGCCGAGTATCTGGACCGGTATCAGGCGCCCGCGAACGCCTAGGACCGCAGGCAGAGGGTCAAGGAGCCGCAGCTCGCCTTGACATTTCATTTGTGTTGCGTCATGGTTACGAACTCATGACAGCGCACCAAGGCCTCGGGCCAACGTACCCTGAAAGCGGCCTGGCGCCACACCGAGTGCGACGATTTGGCATCAATCGGTCGATCGCATCGCTGCTGATCGTTGTCGGGTTGGTCTCGTCTCTGCTCCTTGCTGTGACGCCGGCCGGTGCAGCGATGACACGGGCAGAGTCACTCTTGGCCAATGAGCTCTTCGCCCAGCTGAACAGCGAGCGGGCCGCTCGTGGCCTGCCGGGGCTCACCATCGACACTTCGATGTCGGGCGCGACACACCAGTGGTCCCAACGAATCGGGAGCGACGGCGTCTTGTCGCACTCAGACGACGGTCGAGCTGAGATCGTGGCTTACGGAGGTAGGACCGGGCAGGTGACCGACGCGTGGATGCGCTCCGCCGGTCACCGAAATCTGGTCACTGACCCGAACCTCGTCCCAGCAGCGGTTGCCGTCACCTGCGACCGAGATGGCCGGATGTGGGCCGTCGTCCAGTTCCGACGGCTCGATACGTCAAAGGCTACGCAGTCTTCGTCGGCTGCGACCCCCCGCAATACGCCGTCGACTGTCGGAGGGACGTGTGCGAACCCTCCCGGCGACGTCAGCGCCGCAATGGTGAACAGCATCAAGCGTCTGTACAAGGCCTACTACCTCCGCGACGCCGATGCCGGCGGCTTGCAGTACTGGCGCAACGAGGCTGCTGCCGGAATGACGATCTGGCGCATCTCGGACCACTTCGCAGGGGCGAACGAGTTTTCTCAGCGGTACGGCAGGCTGAGCGACCGTGACTTCATTGATCTCGTCTACCGAAACGTGATGGGACGATCACCTGATGGTGGTGGTCAGCGTTACTGGCTCGACCGTCTTGGTGCCGGGACC
>CAZYLX010000179.1:0-6623 GCA_964648595.1 uncultured Acidimicrobiaceae bacterium | reverse complement strand
GAGAAGGTCGAGATCCGCAACTACGAGATCATCTACAAGCTGCTCGAGGACATCGAGAATGCCATGCTCGGCCTTCTTGCTCCCGAGTACGAAGAAGTGGTCACGGGCGACGCAGAGGTCCGCGAGATCTTCAAGATCCCGAAGGTTGGCGGCATCGCCGGTTGCATGGTGCTCAATGGCACCATCACCCGCGGGTCCAAGGTTCGGTTCCTGCGAGAGGGAACGATCATCTGGAAGGGCGCTGTCAACTCCCTCAAGCGATTCAAGGAAGACGCCCGCGAAGTGCAAGCAGGCTTCGAGTGCGGCATCGGGCTCACCGACTTCCAAGATCTCAAAGAGGGCGACGTCATCGAAACGTTCGAGGAGCGGGAAATCCCGCGAGTCTGATGAGCGATGCCTCGGTCGGGGTGCTCGTGATCGACATTGATCTCCATTTCTCGGCTGGCCTCCACGTTGAAGGCCAGCGTTCCGTGGTGAGTATCGGCGACGCCGATGTGCTCTTGATCGAACAACGCTGGGGCTGAAAGGGTCGAATCATGGCAAAAGGTCAGAGCGGACGAGGTCGTAGCGGCAAAGGAAGTGGCGGAGGCCGTCGACAACGTCAGACCAGCACACGGCACTTTCCTCGTACGGCGCGTCTGAACGCGCTGTTGACCGAGATCATTGCCGATCACCTCAAGCGGGTCGACCACGACGACCTGGACTTTGTCACGGTCACCGGTGTCGAAGTCGATGCCGATTTGAATGTGTGCCAGGTCTATGTGTCCACGCTTGCCGACCCCGATCCGATCCAGGACGACATCGTGCTCGACGCCCTCGCCGAGGAGCGCCGAGCCTTACAGCGAGCGATCGCCACGCAGGCGAAGCTTCGCAAGACACCCGAGGTCGTGTTCGCATTCGATCCTGCGGTGCGTGCCGGTGCAAAGATCGACTCGATTCTCGCCACGCTCGACATCCCCGCTGATGATGTCGCTGTGCCTGACGATGTTGCTGGCGAATCCAACGATGCCGGCGACGTCGACGACACCGAAATCGACGAGCCGGATGAGCTGAGCTGATGGCCCGTCGCGGGCGACCCGACAGCGGTGTGACCGGCTGTGTGATCGTCGACAAGCAACCGGGCATGACCAGCCACGATGTGGTTGACGTCTTGCGCCGCTCGCTCGGCACGCGGAAGGTCGGCCACGCCGGCACGCTCGACCCCGATGCCACGGGCGTGCTTGTGCTCGGGGTCGGCAAGGGGACCAAGCTGCTGCAATTCGTCACCGGAGCCGACAAGACCTACGTCGGAGAGATCGTATTCGGTGTCGCGACCTCCACCCTCGACGCTGCTGGCGAGGTCACGGGGACGTGGGAGATGGCACCGTCTCCTGACGAAGTCGCGGAGGCTGCAGCAGCATTCGTTGGCGACATCGAACAGGTGCCGCCCATGGTGTCTGCTGTCCGCATCGACGGAAAGCGTCTTCACGAATTGGCCCGTGAGGGGAAGGAAGTCGAGCGGCCCGCTCGACCCGTCACGGTGCATCGCTACGACACGGCTCCCACCGATGACCCTCGCGTGTTCACTCTTGATGTGTGGTGTTCGTCTGGCACGTACATCCGATCGCTGGCCGCCGACGTCGGCACCGCGTTGGGTGGCGGTGCTCACCTTCGCAACTTGCGCCGAACATCGGTTGGGCCGTTCACGCTCGACGATGCTGGTTCGGCCACTGAGCCCGTCGTTCTTCCAATGATCGAGATGCTGCGAGGCCTTCCTCGTTTGGAAGTCGACCGCACGGTGGCCGACCGAGTGCGCGTCGGTCAGGCGCTCGGACCGTCCGGCGGGAGCGGCCAGTTCGCCATCGTCGGTCCAGACGACGATTTGCTCGCCGTCTACGAGGTCAGCGACGGCGTCATGATCCCGGCAAAGGTACTCGTCGGCTGAGCGGTCGGATGTGCTCTGGAGCTGGGCGGCCGATACCGTTCCGACCAGTGGAGATCATCACGAATCCCGACGGCATCACCTCGATCAACGGTCCGCATGCCGTCACGATCGGCGCCTATGACGGCGTCCACCGCGGTCACCAGAGTGTCATTCGTCAAACCAAGGCATTGGCCGGCAGCTTGCATGCGAAGTCCGCTGTCGTGACCTTCGAGCCGCACCCGGCTTACGTGCTGCGGCCCGAGAACGCACCGGTGCTGCTCACCGGGCTCGATCACAAGCTCGAGCTGCTCGAAGTGGCCGGCGTCGAGACAGTTGTGGTTGTTCCGTTCGACGACGACCGAGCAACTGAGACTCCAGAAGAATTTGTCCAGTCCGTGCTCGTCAACTGCTTGCAAGCAAAGGCGGTCGTGGTCGGCGCCGACTTCCACTTCGGTGCGAACCGCGCCGGAAACGTCGACGTGTTGGCCGGACTCGGCAAGGAGCTCGGGTTCGATGTCGAAGGGATCGACCTCGTGCGACGAAGCGACGGCAGGATCGAGAGCATCAGCTCGACTGCTATTCGTCGTGCGCTCGCCGGAGGCGAGATTCGTACAGCCACTGGTCTCCTCGGGCGCCCTCACGAGATGCGTGGGTCCGTGATCGACGGTGATCATCGGGGCCGAACGATCGGCTTTCCAACAGCGAACGTGGCCGTTCGTCCCGAGATGGCCATGCCGGCCGACGCTGTCTACGCCGCGTGGTATCTCCGCCCCGACGGCGAACGCCGACCCGCAGCGGTGAACGTCGGGAAGCGCCCGACTTTCTACCAGGACGCGGAACACTCGCTCGTCGAGGCCCATCTGATCGGGTTCGAAGGCGACCTCTACGGCGAGCAGGCTCGAGTCCAATTCGTCGAGCTGATCCGGTCCGAGCAACGCTTCGACGGGATCGACGCACTCAAGGCGCAGCTCGAACTCGACGTCGAGCGAGCCCGGAACATCCTCCTCGAGGACGAGGCATGACCAAGAAGACGTTTGCTATCGAGGACCTCGAAGGTGCTGACGGATACAAGCTTGGCAGCGGGCTGATCGTGCCTCGCCCGATCGGATGGATCGGCTCGATCGACACCGACGGACGCACGAACCTCGCGCCCTATTCGTTCTTCAACATGGTGTCCGGGGTACCGCCAACCTTCGTGTTCGCACCGGGCAACAGCGCCAGACGTGACACCCTCAGCAACATTCGCGCCGTTCCGGAGTTCACGATCAACATCGTGACCGACGAAGTCGTCGATGTGATGAACGCCACCGCCGCCTCCCTGGAAGCGGGTGAGAGCGAATTCGATCTCCCTGGCATCACCGCCGTGCCCAGTCATCGGGTGAAGCCTCCGATGGTCGCGGAATGCAAGGCGGTCATCGAGTGCGTCGTCGACAATGTCGTCCCTGTCGGTGATCCGGCCAACGGCAACACACTCGTCGTCGGCCATGCTGTGATGTTTCACGTCGACGAGGCATTGCTCGATGGCACACGCGTCGACCAGGCTGAGTTGAAGGCAGTGGGCCGCCACGTCGGGAACGCGTACTCGCACACACACCAATTGTTCGAGATCGTTCGCCCCGCCTGAGATGTCCGGCGTCACGCTCATCGACCTCGAGTCGTTCCGGCTCGGTTCGTCCAACGATCGGCAAGATGTCGCGAAACAGATTGATCGGGCCTGCCAAGACACCGGGTTTCTCCAGGTGGTCGGTCACGGAGTTCCCACGAGCCTGACCGAGCGAATGCTCGCCGTCACGGCCGAATTCTTCGATTGCCCGATCGAGAAGAAGATGGCGATGGTCGTCGAAGATCGCAGCGCCAATCGGGGCTATGCCGCCGAAGGAACCGAAGCACTTGCCTACAGCCTCGGAGAAACCGGACTCGCGCCTGATCTCTTCGAGGCATTCAACGCTGGTCGGGATGATGTCGACCCTGCCTACGTCGCGGAATACGCGAGCTTCTTTGCCCCGAACGTGTGGCCGAGTGAGGAGATGCGAAGCGTCTGGGCCAACTATCAGGCCGCCGTCGGGCAGCTGAACGACCAATTGATGACGGCGTTCGCAGTGGCCCTCGAGATCGACCCAGCTCACTTCATCGATCGCACCCGCCGGGCCATCGTGACCCTGCGTGCCATCAACTACGAGCGTCGCGCCGGTGCGCCGGATCCTTCACCCGACCAGATGCGGATGGGTGCTCACACCGACTACGGCGTGTTGACGGTGCTGCTTGCCGATGATGTTGCGGGCCTGCAAGTCCGGACCCACGGTGCCTGGCACGATGTAGCCATTCCTGATGGCAGTCTGATCGTGAACATCGGCGACATGTTGGCAACCTGGACCAACGACCGCTGGCGGTCAACCTTGCATCGTGTCGTTCCACCGCCCGTCGGATCCAGCGGCTCTGTGCGGCGGCGTTCTGTTGCCCAATTCGTCGAGGCTGACCCCGATGTGATCATCGAACCGATCGCCACCTGTGTCAGCGAGTCGAATCCGGCTCGGTACGCGCCGGTGAGCGCCGGTGACTACCTCATGGCAAAGTTGCTGGGGCCGAGGGAGCTTCGCCCATCGAAGACTCCAACCAGCGACTGACGCCGGCCCGGATGTCGGGCCGATCGAGATCAGGCGGCGTTGGAGCGGAGTTCGTCGCTGGTTGGCCTGCGGCGATCTGAACGGAACGCCCATCCGTTCAGAACCTGGAGGGTCTCGAATCCGACGTCGATGCTGTGTGAGCCTGGGCGGAGATCGAAGCTGGAGAACGAACAACGCTCACCCGGCAAGCCAGCGACAACAACGGTGATGGTGCTTCCGTCGTCGGTTTGGGTGACTGCGATCGTCAGCGCCGGCCGTGGCGGCACGGTGCCAGTCGCGGCGAGGTTCATGCCAGAACGAACCGCGTCTTGTGCTGTTGCCTGGCCGACGACATAGGGAACGGTCTCGACACTCGGCACCTCGGTGCCGCTGGCGATGATCGCCGGCCGAAACGCGGGGATCTCCAGTGCCTCAATGAGACGGCTCCCGACCGGCAGCTTCGCGACTGCGTCGTTCAGTGCCAATGAGAGCTCGAACCACTCGTCATCGTCGATGATGTCGAACATCAGATTCCTCCACCGTTGGAACCCTTCAAGATTGGTCTAGATCCACCACGATGCCGCGGATGTCGGGGGTTGGTCGATCGGGCCTGCTGGCAACGGCTCACGGGCTCACCTAACTTCGAGCGATGACCCAAACGCCCTGCGGGACAGCCGTCGACCTCGCAGCGGCAGTGATGGCTGGCGAACAGACAGCAGTGGCAACGACGGCGGCGGCGTTCGATCGCATCGATGCACTCAACGACACGCTCGATGCGTTCACGTTCCTCGCCCGCGAGCAGGCCATGGCCGATGCAGCGGCGGTCGATCGTCGAGTGGCAGAGGGGGAGCGATTGCCACTCGCAGGCGTTCCGATTGGAGTCAAGGAGTTGGATCTCGTCGAGGGCTGGCCGGACACCTCTGGCAGTGCCCTTTTCTCCGACGTGATCGCCGATCGAAGCGACACACACATCCAGCGACTGAGACGGGCGGGCGCAGTTCTCGTCGGGCTGACATCGGCCAGCGAGTTCGGCATCACCGCCTATACCCATCATGCAGCTCGCGACCTCACAGCCCGGAACCCATGGAATCTGGAGATGTCGCCAGGGGGCTCGTCGGGTGGGTCGGCGGCCGCTGTCGCTGCTGGAATCGTTCCGATAGCGACCGGCGGCGACGGAGGAGGGTCGATTCGACTTCCGGCGGCACTCTGCGGCCTCGTCGGACCGAAGATGGCCGTCGGCCGAACACCGAGAAGACGGCGAGATCTCTGGACGACGGCGGTACTCGGTCCGCTGACCACCACGGTCGCCGACGCCGCCAGGTACCTCGACGTCACCGTTGGACCGGATGGCCTCGACCGAGGAGAACTGCCTCACCCTGGCCTTTCCTATGAGCAGGTGTTGACGCAGCCTCTTCTGCGAGACGAACCCTCTCGTCCACTCCGTGCGGTGTGGGTCGGCGACTTCGGTTTCTCGCGCGTCGAGTCCGAAGTCCTGGCGTTGGCCGAGGCCGCCGCTCGTGATCTGGTCTCTTCGAGCCCGGAGATCGACTGGGTGGAGCGCCCGATTCGATTCCGTGATCCGTCTGCGGCCTGGAGCCTGATAGGAGCGCCCGGCTTCCTTCGCGAGATTGCAGCAGCCGGGCCGATTGACGACATCGACAAGAGCCGGCTCAGTCGCGAGGGGCGCTGGTCGCTCAAGGGGGCACCTCATGTGGATGCCGCGTCGATGGCCAGGGCTATCGATCGAATCGATGAGGTGGTGAGCGAGATCGAAGCCGCGTTCGATGACGTTGATCTCATCCTCTCGCCTGCGGCCGCGGTGTCGTCAGTCCCGGCAGAGGGACCGCTGCCGACATCTGTCGATGGGGAGGAAGTGAAGCCGTCTGCGATTGCTCACTTCACGATTCCGTTCAACCTGAGCGGACATCCCGGCGTCAGCGTGCCCGCCGGTCGAACGACTGCCGGTCACCCCGTTGGTCTCCAGATCGCCGGTCGGCGGTTCAGCGAGGGCCTGCTGCTCCAGCTGGCCCATCGCCATGAGCAGAGAACTCCTTGGCCTCGCACAGCGACGCTCTGATCGCTCGGCGCTACTCGCTCCCGCCCAACATACGAAGGCG
>CAZYLX010000178.1:0-6629 GCA_964648595.1 uncultured Acidimicrobiaceae bacterium | reverse complement strand
GAGGTCGACGTGGTCGTTGCTCGTCCTGCCGGAGTCAACGGTCGTTGTCGCGATGCCGCGTCTGGCACCGCCCTGCCTAGGCGATCAGTCGCTGCAGGTGTTGTGGGATCGGGATCTCTGGCAACTGGTCCTCTGGGCGGGGGTTCTTCGGCGGGCGGCCCCGGCGACGCTTGTTCGCAAGGATCCGGCCGTTGTAGAAGAGCTGGCCACCCCAGACGCCCCACGGTTCAGCTCGCCGAATGGCGGCCTCGAGGCAGGGAGCGATGACGGGACACTCGGCGCAGATCCGCTTGGCCGCTGCGATCTCGCCCAACTCCTCGGAGAAGAACAGATCACCGGCATTGCTGACGGTCGCGCACGCAGCACCGAGCTGCCAGTCGTCGTTTGCTGTGGCCAGATTTCCAAAGACCACGGCCGTCTCGACGCTGGCGGTGGTACTGGGTGGTCGGGGATCGATGTGCAACATGGTCATTGTTCGTTTCCTTGCTCGTGCTGGCTGGCTTGCGGTGTGTGGTTTGGTGGTGGCTGGGCGTTGGGCGGGTCTGGTCGGAGCGGAATGCGGGCCCGAAAAGCAGAAAAGCCGCTGGGAGCGTTGCTCCCAGCGGCTTCGAGGACGGATCCTGACGTATCAGGGCGTTCGCTCCCGCTGGGAGTGGTACTGCTTGGCGGTATGCGGCTCGAGGGCCCAGAAACCACCGGTGGCAGCACCGAAAATTGCGTTGGCTCGCATGGCGCAACCCAGACCCCGTACGCGATCGAGGCGCGAACAGGAGGGCGCTGTTGCGACCTGCATGTTGTGCGTCGAGCTGTTCATGGGAAGGACCTCGGGTTGGACGGTGGGCAGACTCGGACGGTGGGCAGACTCACAGAGCCGTCCCGGCCACTGGGCGGTTCTAATAGGGAAGTGCCATCAGCGAGCAATGTCAACCGAATTAGCCGCACTACGGTGCGTGGCGTGTCAGAAGCCAGCGCCGAAAGCCATGCAGGAACGAACGTTTTCCCCGATCGGCCGCCGTTCGAGATGGTGCCGAGACCGGGCGTCGGCCGGGTCTTCACCGGCGAGCGACGGGTACGTCTGGGCGATGTCGACCCGTCCGGCCGGCTGCGTTTCGATGCACTGACTCGCTACACCCAGGACGTCTCCAACGACGACACGACCGACGTCGGGCTGGCTGACGACCTTGCCTTCGTTGTCCGTCGTACGACGGTCGACACCCATCAGGCCGCCATCTTCGGAGAGGACCTGATCATCGCGACGTTCTGCGGGCGTCTTGGCAGACGTTGGGCCGAGCGCCGACTCATTGTCACTGGTTCGCTCGGAGCTCGATACGACGTCGCCACGCTCTGGGTTCACATCGACGTCGATTCCGGGCGGCCTCGGGCGTTGAACGACGACTTCCTACGTCACTACGGCGAAGCCGCACAAGGACTCACCGTCAGCGCTCGGCATCAGCTCCGCGCTCCGGATCAGGTGGGTGTCGAAGCAGTGCGTGAGCCCTGGCCACTGAGATCAGTCGACTTCGACACATTCGGGCACATGAACAACGCGGCGTATTGGGCCGTGATCGAGGAGCACCTGAGCCGTCAGTCGGCGACTGATCCATCGAGGATCACGATCGAGTACGGCGCCGGTATCGCTCCGGAAGACGTTGTGGCGATCGCCTTCGCCGGCCGCCGGCGCGCTGACGGCGAAGATCAAGAGGATCTGCTGTGGTGGGAGGTCGACGGTCAGCCGGCCGCTTCTGCCGCCATCGAATCGTTGCCAGATGGCGGGTTGATGAACACCACCTCGCGGTAGTGGCTGAGTTCCTTGACGCTCTCTTTGATGTCGTCGAGTGCTCGGTGCGCGACTTCCTTCCGGGGCGCTGAGGTGAGTGCTTGCGGGAACCAGCGTCGGGACAATTCCTTGATCGTCGAGACATCGACCGATCGGTAGTGAAGGAAGTTCTCGATCGCGGGTAGGTACTCAACCAGGAAGCGCCGGTCCATGCCGATGCTGTTGCCGCACAACGGCACCTTGCCTGCGTCGAGATGTTCGTTCAGGAATGCGAACGTCTGCGAGCCCGCTTCCTCCAAGGTCACCGTTGATGCCCGAATTTGGTCGAGCAGTCCCGACTTCGTGTGCATGTCGACCACAACCTGATCCATTTTCGACAGCTCGTCCTCGGTGGCGTGAATCACCAACTCGGGACCTTCTGCGACGATGTTGAGATCGTCATCGGTGATCAGCGTCGCGATCTCGACAATCACGTGCCGTTTCGGGTCGAGGCCGGTCATTTCGAGGTCCATCCATGCGAGCACCGCACGAGCCTAGCTCTACGGCCTCCGGCTAGTCTCCGGCGCCATGCCGTCTGATGCCGTCGAGGTGCCCATCCAACGACTCGATCCCGAACTCGCCGCACCGGTGAGGATGCGGGCGGGGGATGCAGCAGCTGATCTCGCGTCCGCTATCGACGGCAAGCTCGAACCGGGTGAGCGACGCCTCTTCCCGACAGGATTCGCGGTGGCAATCCCCACAGGATGTGCCGGCCTGGTGCTGTCGAGATCAGGCCTGGCGCTCCATGATGGCATCGCTGTACTCAACGCCCCGGGCCTCATCGACTCTGGCTATAGAGGAGAGGTCGGTGTGATCCTCGTCAACCACGGAACGAGCACGGTGTCGATCGAGCGGGGTCAGCGCATAGCCCAGCTCATGGTGATCGGCGTTCCGGCGTTCGCGTTGGTCCTGGTGGACGAGCTGCCTGTCGCAGACGATGATCGGGGAGCTGCGGGGTTCGGCAGTTCGGGAGCATGAGATGACAGCACGCCGATTGACCAACGATGACTGGGGCTTGGATTCATCGTGTTTCGTCTGCGAAGCCAGGAACGATGCTGGGCTGCAGCTCGAGTTGTGGGCTGATGAAGAGCGGGGAGAGGTGTGGACCGACCTGAACCTCGGGCCCGCGTTCAGCGGAGCGCCGACGCTCGTGCATGGCGGAATCAGCTTGGCGATTCTTGATGAGGTTCAGGCCTGGGCGGTCATCGCGTTGGCTCATTCGTGGGCGGTCACCGTCAACACGTCCGCTTCGTTCCCGAGGCCCATTCGTCTCGCAACCGACTACCGAGCAGTTGGTGAGGTCGCCGGTCGAGACGGTGATCGCGTCACGACCAAGGGGCGTCTCGAAACCCTGAAAGGGCTCGTGTGTGTGACGTCAACCGCCGAGTTCCAGGTGATTGGCGAGGCCGAGGCAGTCAGGTTCAGCGGTGCCGACGTGAGTGACCAGAACCGACGTTTCCTGGCCGACGAAGGCTGACTCGGCCCCCAGCGCTACTGCAGGACAAGCGTGATCTCGCTGGGGGCGACGACTGCTTGGTCGACGAGCTCAGCGAGCTGAACGGTGAGGGCTCCTCCGCTGTTTACTGCGTGGACGTCGGGGTTGCTGACCGTGATCTCGATGAAGTCGTCGTGCCAATGGGCATGCAAGGTGGTGTGGCCATCGCCCTCCATGGCCTCGACAGCGAGATCGACTGCGGTCCGAAGCTTCTCGACTCTGGCAATGTCGAGGCCGAGCCGGATCGTCAGACCAGAAACTGTGACGCGGCCGAGCTTCGAAAAAGTCTCGGTGGCCGGGAAGCTCACCGTTGCATCGTCGTCCTGATCCGGCACGGCCTCACTATCGCATGTTTGGCCGTCGACATGGCACCTCGGTCTCGGCCCAAGCGGAGGTGCCCGGATCCTGCATTCGGCTGGCGACCCTACCTACCGGTCGGTAGGCTGAAGGGATGGTGATTGACGCAGACATCGCTTTCCTGGCTGAGCTCGAGACCGTGGCTGAGAGCCTTCTCGAACGCCATCTCGCCTCCGTCAAGGAGTGGCACCCGCACGCTGTCGTCCCGTGGAGCCGTGGTCGGGACTTCGAAGCCGACTACGAATGGGATCCCGCCGAGAGCAATCTCAGTCCAGAGGTCCGAAGTGCGCTCTTTGTGAATCTGCTCACCGAGGACAACCTGCCGTACTACTTCCGTGACATCGAGCGAATGTTCGGAAAGGACGACGCGTGGGGCGAATGGGTCCGCCGTTGGACCGCCGAGGAGGGCCGCCACGCAATAGCGATTCGCGACTACCTCACCGTGACCCGGGCCATCGATCCGGTCTCGCTCGAGCGCGGCCGCATGGTGCAGATGAGCAAGGGAGAGGTTCCCGAGCCGACAAGCGCGGCAGACGGCATGTGCTACGTCACGCTGCAGGAGCTCGCAACGCGCATCTCCCACCGGAACACGGGCAAACTCATCGAGGAACAGGACCGAGTCGGCTACGACATCATGCGTCGCGTCGCCATCGACGAGAACCATCACTTCCTCTTCTACCGCGACATCGCCCAAGCCGGTTTCGAGCGCAACCCATCAGAGATGATGCTCGCGCTCGAGCGACAGGTGACCGACTTTGCCATGCCGGGCACGGGTATTCCCGACTTCGCCACCCATTCCAAGCTGATAGCCAGCGCTGGGATCTATGACCTCATCAACCACTACGAGCAGATTCTCGAACCGGTGGTGATGGGGTTCTGGAACATCGGCGACCTCCAAGGATTGAGCGGGGAGGCCGAGGCCGCCCGCGAACGGACCATCAAACACATCGAGAAGACCGGTCGTGTCGCCGCTCGTATGAAGGCTCGACGTGAGGCCAAGCAGCTGGAGAGCCAGCCGGCTTGAGGTTGCACTGACACCGGGAACGCCCTCAGCCGGAGAACGTGTCTTCCAGGTCGTCGAGCCAGGCCGCGATCTTGTCGGGCCCAGCGGTTCCTGCTGAATAGAAGGCATGGAAACGGCGCCGGCAAAGCGGATGGCAGAGCAACCGAAGCGTTCGAAAAACGATCAGCTTCCCCGGGTTGCCTCCGAGTGCATTCGAGAGCCGCGAGCTGCCATGTGTCGTGACGATCTCCAGCCGCCTGATGTTCTTCAGGCCAGCATGAATCCGAGTTGATCCTTCGGGGAGCGTGTAGGCGACGCCGGCGATCCACGTGCGATCAAACCAGCCCTTCAGCCGCGCAGGGAAGCTCCCCCACCATGTTGGGTAGACGAGGATCAACCGATCTGCCCGTTGGAGGGCCGCTGCTTGATCGGCCACCCATGGCTTGGTTTCTGGGGGGTCGAGGTGGCGTCGCTTCTCGTCGGTGGTGAGGCGGGGGTCGAATGCTTCGGCGTCGAGGTCGATCGCCTCGACATCATCACCGGCCCGCTCGAGGCCGGCGAGCACGCGTACGAGGGCTCGACGGGCCAGCCCGTCAGGACTCGGATGGGTGACAACAACCAGCGTGCGCATTAGAGGTCTGCCATCTTCGCCTCGACCTCGGCCAGAAAGGCCCGCCTCTCGCTGTCAGGTCGACCGTCGAGTGAGTCGAGTGAAAGCCACTTCATACGACACCGGAGGCCGCAACTCCAACGGATGGTTCGAATGGTCCGTCGACCTCCGTCGCCAACGAGCCAGCGATAGCCGCGGGGTGAGCCGTAGGTCGTGACGCCGACGACTCGCCGAACGTTTCCGAGCTCAGCACGAATCACGCCGTTTGGCCGCACGGAAAAGCTGACGCCGGGCAGCATCGTTCGGTCGATCCAACCCTTGAGCACGGCGGGCAGGCCCGACCAGAAGGTCGGGAAGGTGAAGACAAGTGCCTCGGCAGTTCGAACGGCATCGATGTGTCCTGCGACGATGGCGTCGGGATGACCATGCCCGGCGAGGTCGCCATTCTGGTCGTAGCCGTCGTAGTCAGCTGCGGTCAGGACTGGCTGGTAGCCCTCGGCTTCAAGGTCGATCACGGTGACATCGTGTTCGGCGGTCCTCAGCCCTCGGACAACAGCGTCTCGCATCGCTGATCCGAAGGATTCGGGATCGGGATGGGCATGCACCACCAGGACCTTCATTGGCGGGCAGCCTAAGGTCTGCGCCCATGAGCGAGAGCACCGATCAGCAGGGAACGTCGCCATTGGAATCGCTCGGGGTGCTGGCCATGCAGTCGGTCGAAGTCGACGACAACCTCGATCATCTCGAGCTGTACACGTCTCGAGGCCTCGTGACGATCCTCTGGCACGGTGCTGACGATCTCGAGACGGTTGTTGTTTGCGTCGGGGGAGCGATGGGTGGGCTCCTCGGCCCGGACCAGGGGTTGTACCAGCGCTTGGGTCGAGCCCTCCCCGCCTCTGGCATCGGGGTGATGCGGGTCGACTACCGAGCCCCGAACGACCTCGCGGCCTGCGTTCTCGACATGGTGAGTGCGATGGAACTCGCTGCTCGCCATGGAGCCGTGCGCTTTGTCACGCTCGGTCACTCGTTTGGTGGAGCCGTGGCCATGCAGGCAGCAATGCACCTCGATCGTCGGAGCGTGCCCGGGGTGGTGACCTTCGCGACCCAGTCCGCAGGTTGTGAGAACGCAGGGATCCTCGGTGACCGTGATCTGTTGTTCTTCCACGGCACCAACGATCGCATCTTGCCGATGCAGGCGAGTGAGGTGGTGCGAGCGCTGGCCGGAACGGGTGAGGTCGTGCTGTTGGATGGCGCCGACCACCTGCTTGCGCCTGCCGGCGGTGCCATCTTCGACCGGCTGATGGAGCACCTTCCCGCCGTGTTCGCCGCGGCGGCCGAAGAAGCACGT
>CAZYLX010000177.1:0-6639 GCA_964648595.1 uncultured Acidimicrobiaceae bacterium | reverse complement strand
TTGTCGGTCTACGCTCGGGCCACCGTGTTTGCCTACCCCTCGTTCGATGAAGGCTTCGGCCTGCCCGTTCTCGAAGCGATGGCCCAGGGCACAGCCGTCGTGACGTCGTCTGGTACGGCAACCGAGGAAGCGGCCGGTGGTGCCGCCGAGTTGGTCGACCCCAACGACCCATCGTCGATCAGTGCCGGCATCGTCCGACTTCTTGCTGACGACGACCTTTCCGCCAATCGAACAGCGGCTGGCTTGGAGCGCGCTGGCGCAGCCACATGGCAGGCCACCGCCGATCGATACGCCGCGTTGTTTCACGTTCTCGCCGAGGCGCCGCTGTGACCCCGGCCGTTGTCGGTGTCAACCTGCTCTGGCTCGTTCCCGGCGTGGTCGGAGGAAGCGAGGAGTACACGGTGCGTTTGCTCCGAGCTCTCGATCGTCTCGATCCCGAGGACCTCGAGGTCAAGCTCTACGCCCAGCCGTCACTCGCCGAGGCGTACCCAGATCTCACGAATCGGTTCGAAACCGTGCTCGCTCCGAAGGTGTTGTCGAACAAGGTGGCCCGCATCGGCGCCGATGCGACGTGGCTCGCCCGTGTCGCTCGAAATGATGATTTGGTCCATCATGCTGGCAGCGTCGTGCCCGTGACGTCGCCGCGGCCGTATGTGTTCACCGTGCACGACCTGCAACCGCTCGATCTTCCCGAGAACTTCTCGATGGTCAAACGGAACTGGATGAGGCGGATGATTCCGCCGTCGATCCGCAACGCCACACTGGCGCTGTGCCCGAGCCAATTCACGGCCGAGTCAATCGTCCGACACGTCGACTGGTCGGTCGACCGCATTCGGGTCGTTCCCCATGGCCATGAACCCATTGCTGCCGGCGTCGCTCACCAAGATGTCGCCGCTGATCTCCACCGCCGTTTCGGCCGCTACCTGCTGCTCCCGGCGATCGCTTACCCGCACAAACGCCATGTCGACTTGCTTGATGCTCTGGCCAGACTGGCCGACGAGATCCCCGATCTGTCCGTCGTGCTCACTGGCGGTCCCGGCCCCGAGACGTCGGCGCTTGACGAGCATGCCCAATCACTTGGGCTTGCTCATCGCGTGCATCGGCTCGGTCGCGTATCCGAGGGAGAACTCGACGATCTCTATCGATCCGCCTCGGCGATGGTGTTCCCTTCCACCTACGAGGGGTTCGGGAACCCAGCTCTGGAGGCCATGGCCCGGGGTTGCCCGGTGATCGCAACAACAGCCGCCTCGATTCCTGAGGTGGTCGCTGATGCCGGACTCCTCGTGCCGCCTCGATCACCAGAAGCGCTCGCCGCTGCCGTTCGCCGGTTGTTCGCCGATTCCGATCTCGATGCCCGTCTGCGGGTTGCAGGGCCCGTCCGTGCTGAGGCATTCGGTTGGAAGGCTGCCGGAGAGGCGCTGGTCGGCGCCTATCGGGATGCGCTCAGTATCGAGGAACGAGCGGCGTGAAGCTTCAGCTCCTCTGCCCACACTTCGAACCCGACCTCCATGCGGCAACCGGCGAGGTGATGACTCGCCTGGTGCATTCACTCGCCGGTCGTGGGCATCAGGTCGATGTCGTGAGCAGCCTTCCCTGGTATCGCGGTCACACGGTTCACGAGGGTTGGCGGGGGCGTCCCTGGCGGACCGAACGAGCTGAACACGGCACGATCATCAGGGTCTGGCCGTTCCCGGTCGACAAGAACAACATCCCGGCTCGAGCCCTCGGGTTCGGCGGGTTCACCACGCTGGTGGCCGCCGCCGCGTTGACCATGGACCGACCAGATGTGGTCATGGGTATGTCGCCGCCGATCTTTCTCGGAGACGCGGCATGGCTGTCGGCGAAGCGGTGGGGAGTCCCGTTCGTGTTCAACGTGCAGGACATCTTCCCTGACGTTGCCGTCGACCTCGGGGCGCTCAACAACGAACGAGTCATTGCCGCAGCCCGAACCCACGAACGATCGGTCTATCGACGAGCTGACGCCGTCACGGTGCTGTCGACTGATCAACAGCGAAACGTCCAGTCGAAGCTGGATTCCGCCGATAGAGCCAAGGTGCGCATCATCCACAACTTCGCGGACACCGAGAAGGTTCGGGTGGTCGACCGCGAAACGCCGTATCGCGCCGAGCACGGTCTCAGTGGCAAACAGATCGTGATGTACTCGGGCAATGTCGGGCTGAGCCAGTCGTTCGATCTGATGCGAGCTGCTGCTGATCGGTTTGCCGAACGGCCCGATGTGCACTTCGTCATCAATGGCGAGGGAGCCGCTCGGCCTGACGTCGACGACTGGGCCGCTGACCGCTCGAATGTGACCGTGGCGGACTTCGCTCCCCGTGAGCGCGTCAGCGACGTTCTTGGTGCCGCCGACCTTCATGTGATCCTGCTCAAGCGCGGCCTTGCTCAGTCCAGCACGCCGTCGAAGCTGTACGGCATCCTCGCTGCGGGTCGGCCGATCTTGGCCTCGATCGATGAAGGCTCAGAAGTGGAGCTCACCATCGATGCTGCGCGTGCCGGCCGAGCGGTCCCACCCGAGGACGAGGGCGCGTTTGTGCGGGCTCTCGAAGACATGCTGGCCGATCCTGCCGGGCTGGAATTGATGGGCCGCAACGGTAGGGACCACCTCGCCGAATCCTTCAGTCCTGCCGCTCAAGCAGCGGCTTTCGACGAGCTCTTCACCGAGCTGATTCGCTCAGGAGCATGATGAACGATCTCACCCACGCCTACGCAGTCGTGCTCGCCGGGGGATACGGCGAGCGTTTCTGGCCGGCGAGCACGGCGGCCAAGCCGAAACAGCTCCTGTCGCTGCTCGGCGATCGAACCATGCTCGAGATGGCGGTGGATCGCCTCGATGGTCTGATCCCGGTCGAGCGCGTCCTCGTGCTCACGAGTGCTGACCTCGTGGACGCCACTCAGGCGGCAACGCCTGGGTTGCCTTCCGCGAATGTCATCGGTGAGCCGATGCGTCGCGACACCGCCGCTGCGGTTGCACTGGCGGCGGCAGTTGTGAAGGCGAGGGATCCCGAGGGAGTGTTCTGCATCGTCACGGCCGATCACGTCATGGGCGACCTGGATCGTTTCCGCCAGACACTGGCCGAGGGCCTGGAGCTGGCCAGCGGCGAGGACGTCCTGATCACGATCGGAATCACGCCTCGTCACCCGGCGACTGGGTACGGCTACATCCGCGCCGTCGATCCGTTCGGAGCACCGGGCGGCGAGGGAACGGTGCAGTTCCGCAACGTGGACCGTTTTGTCGAGAAGCCCGACCGGCCGACCGCGGAGACCTACGTCGCCTCTGGCGAGTACTGGTGGAACTCGGGCATGTTCGTCTGGTCGGTGGCCGCGGTGCAGAGCGCCTTTGCCGCCCATCGTCCGGAACTGGCTTCGTTCATCGACGAGCTGGTGCCCTCGGTCGACACACCAGGCTTCGCTGATGCGCTGACCGCTGGCTTCGAACCGCTCGAAAAGATCTCGATCGACTATGCATTGATGGAGCGGGCCGACAACATCGTGATGGCTGTCGGCACGTTTGCGTGGGACGACGTTGGCAGCTGGCCGGCCGTTGGTGACCACCTCGACCAGGATGCCGACGGCAACGCTGTTCGAGGTGAGCTCGAGACGCTTGACGCGTCATCGAACATCGTTGTGAGCGAGGGTCGCGTCACCGCTCTGATCGGTGTGAGTGATCTGATCGTTGTTCACACCGAGAACGCCACGCTCATCGTTCCCAAGGACCGGGCGGAGGAAGTGAAGGCGTTGGTGTCGCGGATGCGCAACGACCCCAGCCGCAAGGATCTGGTCTAGCTAGGCAGGCCCGACATCGACGAACCTGAGGACCGCTCGGCCCTGCTCGGTCGATGCTGCGATGTCGACGAATGCGGTGATACGCCATTCGTCGTTGCCGTCGGGGTCCTGGATGATCTGCACGACGGACTGATCGTCCGCCGGGTCGTAGAGGAAACGGCCTGGGCTTCGCGCTCCGGCGTCCATCACGATGTGGTCGTACTCGTCCCAGTAGTCGGCCATCACGCCGACCAAGTCGTCGACAGTTCCCCACACGTCGGGATCGGCTGCCGCATCGACGATGACGTCGTAGCCCCGCTTGGTCGCAAGCCGATTGAGCCATTCGAACGACTGGTTGCGCACCATGACCCGGAACGCTCTCGGATCGTCGACTACCGACGGGGGATCGTCGACGATCGGGCGAACCGCCTCTTCCGCAGCTTCAGCCGGGTTGACCAGTCGCTCCCATTCGTCGATCAGACTCGAGTCGACCTGCCGAACCAGCAAGCCGAGCCAGGCGACGAGATCGTCGATCTCGTCGGTCTTCAGATCGTCTGCGATGTTCTGGATGAGTCCCTTGTAGACGTCGGAGAGGTAGCGCAGAACGACGCCCTCGGAGCGCTTGAGGCCATAGAACTGGACGTACTCTCCGAACGTCATCGCCCGCTCGAAAAGTTCGCGCACGATGGATTTCGGCTTGATGTTGTCCTGGCCGACCCACGGGTGCTTCGTTCGGAACGAGTTGAAGCTGGAGTAGAGCCATTCGGCGTTTGGCTTCGGAGCTTCCACTTCGGCCAGTCGCTCCATCCGCTCCTCGTACTCGATACCCCGCATCTTCATGTCGGCCATGAGTTCGGTCTTCGCCAGATTGACCTGGGCCGCGATGATGACCCCAGGGCTCTCCTGGACCGACTCGATGATGCTGAGCATGTCGAGCGCATGGGGAAGCTCGGTCTCCTCCTCGGGCTCAGGGAGCTGACCGAGGGCTTCGAGTGCCCAGAGCGAGAGAGGTTGGTGTAGAGCGAATTCGTCCTGCAGGTCGAAATTGACCCGAACCCGTCGTCCGAGCTCATCCGGTTCGTCTGGAAACTCGAGCAGGTCGGCGTCCACCAGAGAGCGATAGATCGAGATCGATCGACGAATGTGGTTTCTTCGCCGGCTCTTGGTCTCGTGGTTGTTCTGCATCAGCTGCCGCGTGGCAGCGCAGCCGTCGATACCGCCGATCACCGGTCGGTCGAGCAGGCTCATCACCATCTGGTGGTTGACCTGGAAGTGCGAGCGCATCGGCTCGGGCTCACCGTTGACCATCTTGGTGAAGGTGTCCTCGGTCCAATGCGAGTAGCCCCGTTCTGGCGGCTTCTTCTTCACCACCTTCTTCTTGCCGCTCGCCGCGGCTTTCGCCTCGGCCCGAAGGTTGTCGACGACATGAGGAGGCGCTTGGGCCCACACCGTGCCCAGATCGTCGAATCCCTTGCGTCCCGCTCGACCGGCGATTTGCTGGAACTCGCGATTGCGTAGAATTCGGTTTGACTGGCCGTCGTACTTGCAGAGTTGGGTGAACAGCACAGAACGGATGGGCACGTTCACGCCGACACCGAGGGTGTCGGTGCCGCAGATGATCTTGAGCAGGCCGTCTTGGGCCAGCTTCTCGACGAGTAGCCGATATTTTGGAAGCAGGCCGGCGTGGTGCACGCCGACTCCGCCGGTCAGGAAACGGCGGAGATCCTTGCCGATGGGGGAGTCGAATCGAAAGTTGCCGATCGCTTCTTTCAAGCGAATCTTCTCGTCCTTCGTGAGCGGATCCAACGAGAGGTAGCTCTGTGCCGCTTCGGTGGCTTCCCGCTGGGTGAAGTGCACGAGGTAGATCGGGGCCCGGCCTGTGTTCAACAGTTCCTCGACGCTTGCGTGCAGCGTGGTCCGGCGGTACTCGAACTCGAGCGGGACGGGCCGAATCGAGGAGCTGACGACGCTTGTCTCACGGCCGGTGCGCTTGGTGAGATCTCGTTTGAAGAAATCGATCGAGCCCAGGGTGGCCGACATCAGCAGGAACTGAGTGTTCGGCAACTCGAGCAGCGGGATCTGCCAGGCCCAGCCCCGTTGCGGATCGCCGTAGAAGTGGAATTCATCAACGATCGCCACGTCGACGGGGGTCGCTGACCCTTCCCGCAGCGCCCAGTTGGCCAGGATCTCCGCTGTGCAGCAGATGATCGGAGCGTCGGGATTGACCCTGGCGTCTCCGGTGATCATGCCGACCCGTTCGGAGCCGAATTCCCGGCACAGCGAGAAGAACTTCTCGCTCACGAGGGCCTTGATCGGTGCGGTGTACACACTGCGTTTGCCGGCAGCGAGAGCTGCGTAGTGGGCCGCGACGCCGACGAGTGACTTGCCCGAACCGGTCGGCGTGTTGAGGATCACGTGGTTGCCGGCCAAGAGTTCGAAGATTGCTTCTTCCTGGGCTTCGTAGAGCTCGAGGCCGAGTTCGTCTGCGTAGGCCGCGAAGCCATCAAGCAGCGCCGACTCGTCCGGGGCAGGAGGTAGATGCCGAATCAGCGGCGGCAGTGATTCAGCGGCGGTCACGCCGGCCACACTACCGGTGCCGCGGTTCACGCCCAGCCCCGCCTCGCGCCCGGTTCACGCCCAGCCCCGCCCCACCCGCGCCTGGCTGGCGAGTGTCAGATCCGCGCGGGATTGCGCGGTTTGGGCATTGGTGGTGCCTGTTGCTGCGGATCGGGCAGTGCTGCGGATCGGGCAGTGGCGCGCCGGTAGCGTCGGGGCATGCGAATTCTGGTGACCGGAGCCAACCGGGGGCTTGGCCTCGAGCTCGTTCGAACATGGCTGGCCAGCGGGCACGAGGTGTGG
>CAZYLX010000176.1:0-6641 GCA_964648595.1 uncultured Acidimicrobiaceae bacterium | reverse complement strand
TGCCGATTCGAGAGGGCGAGGTGTACCTGCTGCCGCCGAACGTTCGCCACTCGCCGCAGCGGCCCGACCCCGACTCCATCGGCCTCGTCGTCGAGTACCAGCGAAACATCGGTGAACTCGATGGCTTCGAGTGGGCATGCCCCAAATGCGCCCACCTCGTGCATCGCGTCGAACTGCAGGTTCAGGCAATCGACAAAGACCTTCCGCCCCTTTTCGAGGCGTTCCATGAAGACCACGACGCTCGGACGTGCCCGAACTGCGGCACCCTGCACCCAGGCAAGGTCGGTCGCCAGCCGGGAACGGCGGGAACCCGATGAGCGCGGCCTCGCTCCTGACGGCGGCCCAGCTCGATGCGGCCGACCCGTTGGCGAACCTTCGCGAAGAATTCGAACTCCCCGAGGGGATCTACCTCGTCGGCAATTCGCTGGGGGCGCTGCCCAAGACAACCCGATCGCACATCAACACCGAACTCGACCGGTGGGGAACGCTTGGCGTCGAGGGTCACTTCACCGGAGATTTGGCGTGGAAGGACTACCACGAGCTCTTGACGGGGTCCCTCGCATCGCTCGTCGGCGGACACGACGACGAGGTGGTGGCCATGAACGCCCTCACGGTGAATCTGCACCTCTTGATGGTCAGCTTCTATCGCCCGACGGCACAGCGACACAAGATCCTCATCGAGTCACATGCGTTTCCTTCAGACCACTTCGCAGTTGAATCGCAGATCAAACAACGAGGGTTCGACCCACGCACCTCGCTGGTGCTCGTCGAACCGCGGGCCGGCCAGGAGACACTCGAGCCCGACGACATCCTCGCCACTATTGCCGAACACGGCGACGAGCTCGCTCTGGTGATGCTGCCCGGCGTTCAGTACTTCACGGGCCAGGTTCTCCCGATGGCAGACATCGTGGGTGCAGGACATGCAGTCGGTGCCATTGTCGGTTTCGACCTCGCTCACGCCGTCGGCAACATCGAACTCCATCTGCATGACTGGGATGTCGACTTCGCTGCATGGTGTACCTACAAGTACCTGAACAGCGGCCCCGGCGGCGTAGCCGGCGCTTTCGTGCACCGGCGGCACGTGACGGATCAGTCCCTCCCCAAGCTCACCGGCTGGTGGGGCACCAACTCGGAGAGTCGTTTCAAGATGACAACGACCTTCGATGCGATCCCAACCGTCGAATCCTGGCAATTGTCCAATGCGCCGATTTTGGCGATGGCTGCGCTGCGGGCCTCGCTCGACCTCTTCGATCGCGCCGGCGGCATGCCGGCGTTGCGCGAGAAGTCCGAACGCCAGATCGAGTTCTTCGACCGACGACTTGCCGACACCCTCGGAGACCGTGTCGTGAACATCGGCCCCAAGGAGCTCCACGAACGCGGCTGTCAATACGCCCTGCGGGTCACCAACGACGAGGGACGGCGCGTGTTCGAAGCACTCGAAGAGGCACGGGTGCTCTGTGACTGGAGAGAGCCCGACGTAATTCGCGTCGCGGCGGTCCCCTTGTACAACTCGTTCGGCGACATCGACCGCTTCGTCGACATCCTCGATGGGATCGTGCGATGAGTAGACACCCCACAACCGCACTGCGGGGGCCGGTCGTAGTTGCCGGGGCAGGGCAGGCCGGAGCTCTTCTCGCGATCTACCTGGCCCGGCAGGGGCACGACGTCACGATCTACGAGAGCCGGCCAGACCTGCGACGACACGACATCGACGCCGGCCGATCGATCAACCTGGCGCTCGCCACTCGAGGCATCGTGCCCCTCATCGACGTGGGTGTCATCTCACAGGTCGACGCGATCACCATCCCCATGCGGGGCCGCATGATCCATGCCGTTGGCGACGCGACGCCCGAACTCCAGCCATACGGCAGCAAGGAACACGAGGTCATCCATTCGGTGTCGCGTTCGGACCTCAACGCGATACTGCTCGACGCAGCTGAGGCCACCGGGCAGGTGACGATCGAGTTCGACAGACAGATCGAAACCGTCGACTTCGACGATTCGACCCTGGGCTTCGCAGACGGAACGACGGAACCCTTCGGGACGATCTTCGGCGCCGACGGCGCTGGTTCTCGGGTCCGCCAGGCCATGACTGACAAGGGCGCATGTGTCTACAGAACCGAATGGCTTGACCATTCCTACAAGGAGCTGACGCTCCCGGCCGGCGTTGGAGGTTCCCACCAACTCGACCAGAATGCGCTCCACATCTGGCCGCGGGGCGAGTTCATGCTGATCGCCTTGGCGAACCCCGGAGGTGATTTCACCGTCACCCTGTTCGCCCCGACCTCGACCTTCGACGAACTCTCGACCTCGGCCGAGGTCGATCGCTTCTTCGACACCGAGTTCGCTGACTTCGCAACACTCGTCCCCGACCTGAGCACGCAGTACGACGAGAACCCCACCGGCTCGCTCGGCACGATTCGCGCCAACGGCTGGAGCTTCGAAGATCGCGCCGTACTCGTCGGCGATGCCGCACACGCCGTCGTCCCGTTCCACGGCCAGGGAATGAACGCCGCCATGGAGTCGGTCCGGACCCTCGATCGCCACCTGCTGGCATCACAAAACGACATTGCACGAGCGTTCCAAAACTACGGCGATGAACGAAAGCCCGACGCCGATGCCATTGCCGACATGGCGCTCGGGAACTACCTCGAGATGCGGTCCGGCGTAGTCGACCCCGGCTACTTGACGAAGCGCTCGCTCGCGCTCGAGCTCGAGCAGCGGCATCCCGAGCTCATCAGCCCTCGGTACAACATGGTGATGTTCTCGACGATGCCGTACTCGGAGGCTCAGGCTCGGGCTGCCGCCCAAGCCGAGATCATGACGGCGGCAATCGCCGATTCGTCCATCGACGTCGACGTGCTCGTCGAACAACTGACCCCACTCCCTGACCTCGACCCACTCGCCGACCCGAAAGCACTGTCAACATCATGAGCCTTCCGTTCGAGAACAACGACGACTTCACGTATGGCAGATACCTCAAGATCCCCGAGCTGTTGTCGCTGCAGCAGTGCGTCTCGGTCGATGAAGACACCGGTGGCCCCGAGCACGACGAAACCTTGTTCATCATCATCCACCAGGTCTACGAGCTGTGGTTCAAACAGGTGTTGCACGAACTGGACTACATCGTGGTGTTGCTCGACGAGCACAAGGTCAATGCCGCACGTCACCACCTCAAGCGCGTGCTGAAGATCATGAAGACTCTCGTCGGTCAACTCGACGTGCTCGAGACGATGACGCCGGCGGAGTTCGCCAGCTTTCGCTCGTTCCTCGCCAATGCGAGCGGATTTCAGTCGGCGCAGTTCCGCGAGCTCGAGTTCCTGCTCGGCATCAAGGATCGAATCCAACTCGACTGGTTCACTGGCGATGAAGGCGCACGGCTTGCCACCCGGTACGACGCGCCGACCATCTGGGATGCATTCGTCCGCGTGCTTCACCGTGACGGCTTCGAAATTCCCGGCGAAGTCCTTGATCGCGACGTTCGTGAACCAATCGTCGAGAATGCCGACCTCCAGGCCGTGATCGTCGACAGATACAGCGATGAAGCGTTCGCCGGACTCTGCGAAACGCTCACCGACCTCGATGAGGGCCTCCAGGAGTGGCGTTACCGGCACGTCATGATGGTCAAACGAACCATCGGCACGAAGATGGGAACGGGAGGGTCCGATGGCGCGGCCTACCTCGCCACCACACTCTTTCGGCCGGCATTTCCTGACCTGTGGGCGATTCGGACCGCCTTTTAGCGTCAGACCCGTCCACGTCTACCCCTGATCGAAACGACACCCGCACGTATGACGACGTATCCAGAACTGCAGCTGTACATCAACGGCGAGTGGCGAACGACTGGTCTCGACCTGCCGGTGGTGAATCCGGCCACCGAAGAAGAGATCGGCCGTTTCCCGGTTGCACAGCCCGCCGACCTCGACGACGCACTCGAAGCAGCGCGTACCGGGTTCGAAATCTGGAGCCAGACGCCACCAAAGGAACGCGCCGACCTGATCCGCGAGGCGTCCGCTCTCTTACGTCAACGTCAAGACGACATCGCCCACTCAATCACTGCCGAACACGGCAAACCATTCCGCCAGGCACAGCTCGAGGTGATTCGCGGCTGTGAGTTCTTCGAGTGGGACGCCGGCGAGGCGACCCGGACCTACGGCCGGGTCATCCCGAGCGGACCCGGAATCAAATACATCGTGCACCACCAGCCGATCGGCCCAGTGGCGGCGTTCGCTCCGTGGAACTTCCCGATGAGCCAGCCCGCACGAAAGATCGCCGGCGCACTGGCGTCAGGGTGCTCGATCATCTTGAAGGCAGCAGAAGAGACTCCGGCTGGTGCAATCCACATCGCCCGGGCGTTCCACGATGCGGGTCTGCCTCCTGGCGTTCTGAACCTCGTGTTCGGTGTTCCCGCCGACATCTCGAGCCACCTGATCCCGAGCGACACGATCAAGCTCGTCGCGTTCACGGGTTCGACTTCGGTTGGGCGCCACCTCACGGGTCTTGCGTCGGATCACATGACGCCTGTGCTCATGGAGCTCGGCGGGCATGCCCCGGTCATCGTGTGCGAGGACACCGACGTCGAAGCCGCTGCGCTCACGTCGGCAATCCGCAAGATGCGTAACGCCGGGCAGGTCTGCACCTCGCCGACGAGGTTCTATGTCCACGACAGCATCTTCGAGCAGTTCCTCGATGTGTTCACCGAACGGGCCGCGGCCACGGTCGTCGGAAACGGTATGGAACCAGGGGTCGAGATGGGACCGCTCGCCAACGAGCGTCGAATCGCAGCGATGGTCGACCTGGTCGCGGACGCACGTTCTGCGGGGGCCGACGTGACCACCGGCGGCAAGCGCATCGGCACATCGGGGTACTTCTTCGAGCCAACCGTGTTGGCCAATGTCCCCGACAACGCGCGAGTGATGCAGGAAGAGCCGTTCGGACCTCTCGCCATCGTGAACCCCGTCGGCTCGCTCGACGACGCAATCGAGCAGGCGAACTCGGTTCCCTATGGCCTTGCCTCCTATGGCTTCACCAACCGCGCCGACTATGTCGACCGTATGGTCGACAGGGTCGAAGCCGGAAACTTGTCGATCAACACGCTCGAGGCCTCACTCCCCGAGACACCGTTCGGTGGAGTGAAGTCGAGCGGATATGGCCGCGAGGGCGGAGTTGAAGGCCTCGACCACTACACGGTTGTCAAGACTGTCTCCCACAGCATGTCCATCGTCTGAACTCGCATCGCCGAAGACCAAGGATCTCGAACCATGAACTACACAAGAAGTGATGCCAAGGACCACGCCCGAGCAAACATGACCGGCATCTGGGCAGCCGCGCTCATGCCCTTCACCCCAGATCAACGCCTCGACGAAGACGGCTTCGGAGAGAACATTCGTCATTGGACACAGGACCTCGGGATCGACGGGCTCTTCATCTCCGGGAAGCAGGGCGAGTTCTTCTCGATGAGCCTCGAGGAGCGCAAGCGCAGCTTCGAATTGGCAGTCGAGGCCACCGGGGATCACGGACAGACGATCATGTCGTGTTCGGATCAGAACCTCGACGTCGTGATCGAACTGGCTCGGCACGCACAAGATGTTGGTGCCGACTACATCGTCGTTCATGCACCGGCTCTCCACTTCTTCACCGAACAAGACGAGACGCTCCAGCGCTACTACACGAGGATCTCTGAAAGCGTCGACATCGGTATCGCGCTCTGGAGCCACCCGTCGAGCGGCTATCTCATGTCACCCGAGTTGTGCAATCGGCTCGCTGATCTCGAGAACGTGGTGGCGATCAAATACAGCGTCGATCGCTCGATGTACGCCGAACTCACGCGGCTGGCGTCGGATCGCATCCAGGTCAGTACGGCGTCAGAACCCGAGTGGCTCGACAACATCCTCGAACTCGACTGGAAGCTGTATCTGTGCTCGTCTCCGCCGTTTCTCCTCCAGAGCGCCAAGGACAGGCGTATGCACGCGTACACCCAGGCGGCATTTGCCGGAAGGGCTGACGAAGCCCGGGCCATCAGCCGCAGCCTCGACCCCGTACGTGAAGCCCTCTGGGGGACCCGACCGCCGGAGAAGCCGCACTCCCACCAGAAGTATTGGCAGGAGCTGTTGGGACAAGTCGGTGGTGCGGTTCGCTTCCCGCTCCTCGAGCTGACCGACGAGGAGAAGGCCGTCACGCGTGAAGCCTTCGAGCAGTGCGGCCTGGAGGTCTGAGTCGTTGTGTCGACTGACCTGACCTTGCGCGTGGCCTTCGTCGGGTGGGGCGCCATCGCGACGACAGCGGTCGAGATGCTGCGCAACACACCGATCGAGATCGTCGCTGTTGGAGTGCGGGACAACACGATGCCGCGGTCGGGGGTGCCAGAGTCGGCCAGAATGATCTCGGATCCGGGCGAGCTCTTGTCGATCAGGCCGGCCGTTGTTGCAGAAGCGGCGGGCCGAGAGAGTGTGGGGGAGTGGGGACACGCCGCTCTCGAGGCCGGCGCCGACTTCATCGTGTCCTCGGTGTCGGCATTTGCCGACGCAGCACTCCTCGAGTCGATGCGCAACGCCGCACAGCGCAACAACGCACAGGTGTACATCCAGCCCGGTGCACTTGCCGGTGTCGAGGCGTTGTCCGCGGCGCGCCTGATGGGCATC
>CAZYLX010000175.1:0-6644 GCA_964648595.1 uncultured Acidimicrobiaceae bacterium | reverse complement strand
GGCCCGACGACCGCAAAACCCGAACACGACGAGCTCGTCGCACTTGCCGCATCGACCGGGCTTCCCGTTCGCCAGCTCGACCTCGAAGCCCGCTTGGCCTGGCAACAACAAGCCGAGGAAACCTGACAAACGCCCGGTCGCCGGTCAGAATGCGAAGATGAGCGAGGCGACCACCAACCCGACGAAGGGCCCCACCAAGGTGAAGGCTGCTACACGTCGCCGTGTCGGGCGGGCGTGGCGAGAAATCCGGCGTGGCGCCGCGGCCAGCCGCATCAAGGATCTGTTCTACGGCATGGGTCCAGATGGCATCGACATGGCGCTGGCCGACGCGCTGAGCGTCCTCGTGCAGAACGGCCCAATGCGCATGGGCGAGCTGGCAGAAGCCCTGCACATCACCCCGGCAACCGCGACACGAGCCGTTGACTGCCTGGTCGACAGAGGTCTGGCGGAACGAGTCAAGGCCGTCGACGATCTCCGTTCGATCTTGGTGTCGGCAACGACAGACGGTGATGCTCGCTACAAGGTGATCGCTGCGAGAATCAACGGCGCCCTCGACCAGATCCTGGGCCAATTCGACGAATCAGAGCAGACGCAGCTGGCGGACCTGCTGGAACGTTTCGTTGCTGCCGTCGACCACTACGTCGACAACGAGGACACCGCTTCCGACCAGAAGTGACGGCAACGGTCGGGCGAAGTACTGTCCCGGCCATGAAAGCAGCCATTCTCAATTCCGTCCCGGGCCAGCTCGACATCGAGGACATCGAGCTGGGGTCACCCGGCCCACGCGAGGTGCTCGTTCGCACCGTCGCCGCCGGCGTTTGCCACAGCGATCTCCATTTCATGGAGGGCCTCTACCCCCATCCCTGCCCTGCGGTCCTTGGCCATGAGTCGGCCGGGATCGTCGAGGAAGTCGGGTCGGCAGTCCACTACGTCAAACCTGGCGACCATGTGATCACCTGCCTCTCGGCTTTCTGTGGGCACTGCGAGCAGTGCCTCAGCGGCCACATGAGCACCTGCGAACTCAAGGCAACCGAGCTCGTTCGCCAGAAGGGTGAGGCCCCCCGCATCACTCGCAATGGCGAGCCGGTGCATCAGTTCATGCATCTGTCGTCGTTCGCCGAGAAGATGCTCATCCACGAGCACGCCTTGGTGAAGATCGACGAAGAGATGCCATTCGCACAAGCCGCGCTCATCGGATGCGGTGTCACCACCGGCCTCGGCGCCGTCTTCCGCACCGCCAGGGTCGAACCGGGAACAACCGTGGCCGTCATCGGTTGCGGCGGCATCGGCCTGTCAGCGATCCAGGGCGCTCGAATCGCAGGAGCCAACAAGGTGATCGCCATCGACATGAACCCATCGAAGCTCGAACTGGCCCAAAGCCTCGGCGCCACCCACGTCGTCAACGCATCAGAGACCGATGCTGTTGAGGCCGTCAAGGATCTGACCGGTGGCGGTGTCCATTACAGCTTCGAAGCCGTCGGGATGAAGCCAACGGCCGAACAAGCCTTCAAGATGCTGCGCCGTCGTGGTCAAGCAACCGTCATCGGACTGATTCCTGTCGGCACATCGATCGAGATCCACGGCGTGGAACTGCTCGACGAGAAAGTCCTCACCGGATCGAACATGGGCTCCAACCAATTCCGCACCGACATGCCGCGCTTCGTCGAGATGTATCTTGACGGTCGGCTCAAGCTCGACGAGATGATCTCGAAGACCATCAGTCTCGAGGAGATCAACGAGGGATTCGCCGACATGAAAGCGGGCAACGTTGCCCGCTCGGTGATCAGCTTCGACTGAGTTCGGGACCGGGCACCGGCTCGACCTGCGTTGCCGCGGGCTGCTCCGGGACCTCAGGCTCTGGGACCTCAGGCTGTGCGATAGCGGTTGACCTTGCTGATTCGGGTTCGTCCAGCGGGTGAACCCGACCAAAGCCTTCTGGCTTCCCGACGACTTCGGCCACGAAGTAGAACACCGACGCGGCCAGAGCGACAACACCCATCACCATGAACGTCTGACGCAGGCCGATGGCTTCGGCCAGGATGCCGAGCGGCGCGGAAGCAATGCCAAAGCCGGCGAATGACAGCTGCATCAGCGATTGCACCCGACCCTGGTGCAGGTTGTCCGACATCTGCAGCGCAAGTGTGTTCGAAAGAGACTGATAGGTGGTGGTCGCGGCGCCAACGAGCAGGACGACGGCGAAGGCCGTCCAGAAGTTCGGTGCGGCACCGAGCACGATCACGAACCCGCCGAAGACCATCCCGCCGTAGGCCATCACTCGTTTTGCCTTTGGCGAATCAGCCCGGCTGGCCAGCGGCACAGAGACTGCCACCGCACCGAAGGCACTGGCCGAACTGATGATGCCGAGCCAACTGTCGCCGAGGTCGAAGATGTCCTTGATCATGGCCGGCATGAACGCCACATAGTTGAAGCCGAACATGATCACGAAGAACGACGTCACGACGAGCAGCTTGAGGCTCCGATCGCGGCGCACGTAGCGAACGCCCTCGGCGATGTCGGAGATCGGATTTCGCTTGCTCGGCGAGTCGATGGCAATGGTGGGGAGCCGAAGAATGGAGATGAAGCTGGCGATCGAGAAGGCAGCAGAGATCAGATAGGCACCACCGATCCCGACGAACGCGACGCCGGCCAACACACCGGCCAAGGCCGGGGCGAAGATTCTGGTGGCGCTCATACTCAACAGTGAAAGCGTGATGGCGTTGCCCAATTGATCGCGGCCAACGAGGTCGGCAGCGAACGCCACTCTGGCCGGCCCGTAGAACCCGAACGAGATCCCCTGAATCGAGCCGGCGACAAGCACCATCCAGAACGAGATCTGATCGGTGAGTACGGCAAACCCCATCAAGGCGGCGCCAAGTGCCAGCGCGCCTTGACTGAACAGCAACACGGTCCGTCGTGGGAACCGATCGGCGGCAACACCACCAAGTGGGGTCGCGATCAGCATCGTCAGGCCGAACACCAGGTAGACGAGACCGAGAGCACTCTCTCGTTCGGTCAGGTCCCAGGCAAGAATGCCGCGGAGCAAGAACTGCATCTGCACCGACATGAACGAGAACACACCGCCCCACCAGAGGATGCGATAGTTCGGGATCTTCAGTGAGACGAACGCTGCTCGGAGCTCCGCCCTGGCCGCGCTCATCGACGGGACTCTTGAATTCTCGAGTTTTCCATCGTTGCTCGGTGCGACGTCATACTTCGAGAGTCGAAGCTATACCCGGACGGCGGAACATACCGAATCATTGACAGATGTCACAGGTAGCTCGCTTCGAGAAACCAGGTGCCGTGTTCCATCACCAGCACATGAGCAGAATCGTCGTCGAGCACGACTTGGAGACGGGCCCGACGTCGCACACTTGCCGGATCCCACCACCGTTCTTCTGTAGGCCACGGCCCGGCCCACGCAGTCACCGAACTCGATTGGGCCTGCCTCCCCTCCCCCTGCGTCACCCGCTCTGGCGGACTCGAGAGTTCACCTCTCCCCGATACCTGCACCGGACGATTCTCCGCATCGTTCACCCGCACTTCGATCGGATCGGCAAGCACCTTCGCAGGCGACGGTGTCGGCAATTGACCGGGCCACGGCTCGTCGACCCAGGACGCTGCGGTCGCCGGGCGCTCCTCACCGAGATCGACCGCAGCAGCGGGGATGAGACTGATCTGTTCATTCGAGGTACGGCCACCCCGCCATTCCGGGACCGACACCGCCTCGGCACCGAGCATGCCCTGGAGCCTGGCCACCACACGTGTGACATCATCCGCCCGCTCCGCTCGGCCACCCCAGAAGCCCAACTGTCGCCCTGTTGCCGGCACCACCTCATCGGGGATGAGGGTCAGGCGCCGGATGCCGTGGCCTGTCTCGGCGATCTCATTGACATCGGGAGCCCGTCGGGCCGCCATCCCCAACCAACCATCGAGCTGCCACCGAGCACGATCGGCAAGCGCTGCGGCTGACAGCGCACCCTCATGGCGCCAGAGACGAACGTGTTCCTCACCGCTCTCTGTTTCAGCTTCGATCGCCACACGCACACAAGCAAGACCATCGCCCGAGAGCGCGGCATGGAGCTCGTCGGCCAACGCCTTTGCCGCAAAGGCGCAGCGATCGATCCGATCTGCTGCCGGTTCAAACATCCAGGTGACCGCGAGATCAGGGGCCGGCCGGCGAAGATCGGGTGGGTGATCGTCTTCGCCGGCAGCCAACCGGTGGGCCAGCTGACCATCCCGGCCAAACCGGCCGACAACGTCGCTCGCGGCGAGTGCAGCAAAGTCTCCGAGCGTGCGGATACCAAGGCGAACGAGCACGTCGGTGAGGGTTGGCCGTTCCAGCGCCGTGATGGCGAACGGCCTGAGGAACGCAGCACTCGTGTCTGGGGCGACAATCACTGGTTCGACGCTTGCATTGGTCGAGCGGGCAGCAAGACGAGCGGCAAAGATGCCATCGGCAACGCCGACCCGAGTCTCGCCCCGGCCGGCGAGCACCGGGCCGACGTCTTCGAGCACCTTTTCCGTCATGGCCTCATCCCCGCCGAAGAACCGCGACGGGCCGCGCGTTGGAAAGGCGACCAAGCCGGGGCCGGCCACTTCGACCCTCGGGGTCAATCCTTCGAGAGCGGCTGCCACCGGCTCGAAGAGCCTGGCCTCTCGGTCGATGTCACGTTCGAGCACGGCAACGTCTGGGCAGCGCCCTTGGGCATCGCGCCGCCGCTGGCCGAGCGCCACTCCCTCCTTTCTGGCCGCCGGCGACGAGGCAACGACTCGATTGCCGACCACGACGACGGCTGGCTCATCGAGCGGGATCCCCCACGCAACCACCGGCCAGTCCGGACACCACACCACCGCCATACGGATCGCTGCATTCATGACACCTACGCCGTTCATGACATCTACACCGTGATCGGTGTTCGCAGCGGGGTCGGCTCGGGAACGACCTCGCCCAGCCGACCGTCGGGACCCGGCAGCCACACGTTCACCGACACCGGGCGGGCGGCGGAACGACGCCCGATCGAGGTCACAGTCGCCTGCCGAGCTCGGAGAAAGCCGTGGCCCCAACCGAGGCCCTGCCAACGATCGATCGCAACATCGAGGCCGACATCGATTGCGGTCGGCCAGGTGGATGCCCCGTCGAGGTGAAGAAGGATCGAGGCCTGCTCGCGGGCTCGAGCGTGCAGGCGGCGGGCATCTCGTTGACCAACTCGCCCCTCGGGAGCAATCGCCACAACATCGACCGCTTCCAAGAGAGAGGCAACGACCGAGGGCCATTGGTGGAGAGGCGGTGTTTCAACCACGAGTATCCGGTCGAGCCGGACCCCGAATTCTGCTGCGGCGACGAGCCCGACGTCAGGAGCACCAACAATGGCGAGCCAACCCTCGGCCCCCAATGCTTCCGCCATGATGGCCATGGCAACCGACCAACCGCCGTTGCCGCCAACACCGAGGCTCGTGCCCTTCTGGATGCCGCCCCAGGGGAAGAGAGGGGCCAGGACCTCGGGAACCGGCAACACTCGCTGGCCCGAGAGATTGATGGGCTGAATCTTCTCGACAAGATCCGGCGCCAAGGCCGGCCGCTCTTGTCGTGCTGTCACCGCCTGCCCCGCCGTTTCCACCATCTCCACAGTATCGAACACTTGTTCGATTCACCGCAACCCACTCTTTCCAAAACCCGGGTGTACGTCTCGTCAGTTGATGGGGAGGCAGGTGGCGTCGATCGATGTGTAGGCATCCACGAGTTCCGCCAGATGCGCTTCATCCCGATACGCCCCAACGACCGCGCCTCCCGAACCGGTGAAGGTCGACGGAGCGCCCAAGGAATCTGCCAGATCAACCAACTGCAACTGAGACTCTGGCAGCGGGCCGAGCCGACGACGCAGCCGCATGTTCTCCCCGATCAACTCACCGAAGCGATCCTCTGCATTCCAGCGAAGCGCAGCCCGCCCCTCGACCACCAACCCGGCCAATGCCCGCATCGTGTCTCTCACCACTGCGTCACCCGCCTCGAAACGAGCTCGCAGAACTGAGTGATACGAACCGCTCGGCTCCGCGGCCAACGCTCGGTAGGCACAGAACAACTCCGGAAGCGCTGTTTCGTCCTCACGCTCATAGGCCCCATGAGCGACCCCGAACCTGCCATCGACCTCCATCGAACCGAAGTCCATCGAGACCAATCCGCCGTAGGTCTGCACTACTCGATCCTGCAGACCGGCCGTGATCCCCAGCTGTTCGGTCTCGACTCGCAAAGCGATCGAGGGCAGCACCTCCTCAGGAATCTCGAGGCCGACGAACTCACCAAGGCAGCGAATCGCTGCCACGACCAACGCCGAGGACCCCGCCATGCCGACCTGACGGGGAATCGTGCTCCGATAGCGGAGTTCGAAACCCTCGGGACGACGGTGTTCGACCGACTCGCACACGTCGATGAACGTTCGCACCGCAGCAGCGAGCAACTGCGTACCCGTGCCATAGCCGAATCGATCGATGCAGTCGACGAAGTCGTCGCCGTCGCGCCAGCTGGTCAAGTCAGCTGGCTCCGGCACAAGAACGATCTCACCGGTATCGATCGGATGAAGATCCACGGTTGCCGAGAACGCCTCGACCGCCAGCGACAATCGGTTCCTGGTTGGCTCATTCATCGG
>CAZYLX010000174.1:0-6657 GCA_964648595.1 uncultured Acidimicrobiaceae bacterium | reverse complement strand
CTACTGCTGTGTGCATGCCAGCTATGCATTGCGCGACGCAGGTTTCGAGACGGTCATGGTCAACTGCAATCCCGAGACGGTTTCGACCGACTACGACACCTCGGATCGCCTCTACTTCGAGCCGCTCACGTACGAAGACGTCATGAATGTCATCGATGCCGAGCGCCCGATCGGGGTAATCGTTTCGCTGGGTGGTCAGACACCATTGAAACTCGCCGATCTCCTGCCGCCCGAGCTCGTACTCGGGACTGCGCCCTCGGCCATCGACGCTGCCGAAGACCGTGATCAGTGGTCTTCGGTCTGCGCGAAGCTCGAGATTCCCCAACCCGCGGGCGGCACCGCAACGACGATCGAGGGCGCCCTCGAGGTCGTCAGACGCATCGGCTATCCGGCACTTGTCCGTCCGAGCTATGTACTTGGCGGCCGAGCCATGGAGATCGTGTACGACGACGCTGATCTGGAATCGGCGATGAAGGCGCTCACGACAGCCGGCTCGCTGGGCCGGGAAGGCGGCTTGTCAGCAGAGCGGCCGGTCTTGGTCGATCGCTTCCTCGAAGACGCAACAGAGGTCGACGTCGATGCCATTCGAGATCACACCGGAGATCTGATCATCGGTGGTGTCCTGGAACATGTCGAGGAGGCCGGCGTGCACTCCGGTGACTCGGCGTGTGTGATCCCCCCGCCCAACCTGGCCGACTCGACCATTCTCGTCCTCGAGAAGTACACGAAAGCGATCGCAGAATCCTTGCTCGTCGTTGGTCTCATCAACGTGCAGTTCGCCGTCAAGGACGGCCAGGTCTTCGTGATCGAAGCCAACCCGCGGGCATCGCGCACGGTGCCGTTCGTGGCAAAAGCGACGGGCCGGCCGTTGGCGAAGATCGCCAGTCGAGTGATGGCCGGCGCGACCCTGGCCGAGCTACGGGCCGAGGGCATCCCCGCGAACGCTCTCTGGCGCACCGATCACTTCTCGGCCAAGGAAGCGGTGCTGCCGTTCAACCGGTTCCCAGAGACCGACGCTCTTCTCGGTCCAGAAATGCGCTCGACGGGCGAAGTGATGGGCGTCGATGTGACCCCAGGCTTGGCGTTCCTCAAGAGCCAGCTGGCAGCCGGGACCGCACTCACACCCGGCGACGAGGGTGCGATCTTCCTGTCGTTGGCCGACCGGGACAAGGAGAGCGGCATCGAAGTCGCTCGGACCTTCTCCGGACTCGGGCATCGCATCGTTGCCACCGCTGGCACCGCTGGGGCACTCTCAGCTGCTGGCGTCGAGGTTGATCAGATCCTGGCCAAGATCATCGATGGTCAGGAGGCGGCTGGGCCGACGGCTCTCGATCTGATCGCGGACGGCGAGGTGTCTTTGGTCATCAACACTCCTCGAGGCCGTGGTGCTCGGGCCGACGGCTCCTACATCCGCACCGCCGCGGCACAAGAGGGTGTCCCGCTCGTGACGACGGTTGCTGCTGCCGCTGCGGTGTCGCGGGGGATGGCCGATTGGGTGACGTCGCCGCTCGAGGTTCGGTCGCTCCAGCAGATTCACGCCAACATGTCGACCGTTCTTGTCATCGACGAAGCCGACAAAACCGACGCCGGGGAGAGGTAGCCCTCATGCTGGGACGGTCAGCTGCTGCCATCGACACCTCCACATCCGTTGGCTCGGTCCGCCTCTCGTCACCGATTCTGACGGCAGCGGGAACCGCCGGCCACGGGGCAGAACTCGGTGCCTATTTCGACTTGTCCGAACTCGGGGCTGTGGTCGTCAAGTCATTGTCTCCCTACCCGTGGGATGGCAATCCGCCGGTTCGGGTGCATCAGACACCGTCGGGAATGATCAATTCGGTCGGGCTGCAAGGACCGGGCGTCGCGGCGTGGATGGCCGATGAACTGCCGGAGTTGCAGGCCACCGGTGCCACTGTGGTGGCGTCGATCTGGGGAGGCACGGTCGACGACTATCGGCGAGCGTCGGCAATGCTGGCCGATGCTCCGGAGTGTGTTGTTGCCGTCGAGGTCAACATCTCGTGCCCGAACACCGATCACGGCAATCAGCTGTTCGCTCACTCCCGTGATCTGACAGAGGAAGTGATCGCGGCCACCGCGGCATGTGGTCGCCCCAGGTGGGCCAAACTCAGCCCGAATGTCGGGCCCGCACTCGCCGACATTGCAGCGGCTGCCCATGAGGCTGGGGCCGAGGCCGTGACGATCTCGAACACCTACTTCGGTCTCTCGGTCGACCCCGTCAGCCGTCGCCCCCGCATCGGTGCTGGCCTCGATGGACGAGGTCCCGGTCGGCCAGGGGGCGTTTCCGGCCCGGCGATCCACCCGCTGGCTGTCAAGGCTGTCGCCGATGTTCGAGCCGCCTTGCCCGATCTCCCGATCGTTGCTGCTGGCGGCGTGGCAAGCGTCGAAGACGTCGTCGAATTCGCCCTCGTCGGTGCGAGCGCGGTCCAGGTTGGCACCGCAACGTTCAACGATCCACGGACCTGCGGGCGACTAACCACCGATCTCCCTCGCTGGTGCGCTAAACATCGGGTTCGGCGCTTCAGCGAACTGATCAATGCCGCTCGCTACGCCTGACGTTCAAACCACAGGAGCCAACGTGTCCGAGCCCCAAGCCCCGCCAAGCCCAACATCAACTGCGAGTGGCTTGCCACCGGAGCTCAAGGCCAAGCTGGCGCTTGCGCTCGATGTCGATGATTTGGTCGCAGCCAACCGGCTTGCCCGGCAGATGTCGCCATGGTTCGGTGTCGCCAAGGTTGGTCTTGAGCTCTTCACCGCAGCTGGTCCAGATGTCATTGGTTCGCTGTTCGACAATGGATACGACGTCTTCCTCGATCTCAAGTACCACGACATCCCAACAACGGTTCACAAGGCCGCGAAGGTCGCTGGAGCGTTGGGGGTCAGCTACCTCACGATGCACGCTCACGGCGGAAGCCAGATGATGAAGGCCGGGGTCGAAGGTCTCGTCGAAGGTGCTCGCAACGCCGGGTTGCCCGATCCGATGGCTCTTGCGATCACGGTGCTGACCTCAGACGCCGATGCACCAGATCACATCGTTCCGTATCGCCTCCGGCTGGCAGTCGAGGCAGGATGCGGGGGCATCGTGTGCGCAGCCACCGACCTGAAGGACATCGGCGAGATGGCTCCTCGGACAAAACGCGTCGTTCCCGGTATCCGAGCTGCCGGGGCCGATCGCCACGACCAGCCAAAAGCGGTCACACCGACCGAAGCACTCGACGCAGGGGCCGACCTCTTGGTCATCGGCAGAGCCGTGACCCTGGCCGACGATCCGCCTGCTGCGGCAGCTGCGCTCTTCGCCGACCTCTGAGCCGATAGATTCTGTCAATGGCCATTCCCCCGAAACTGACAGACGAGCAGCGGGCTGCTGCGCTCGAAAAGGCGGCGATCGCCCGTCGAGTGCGAGCCGAGGTCAAGGCTCGTCTGAAGATGGGCTCGGTCACGCTGCCCGAGTTGTTCGCCCAAGCCGAGGAGGATCCGATCATTGCCAAGATCAAGGTCCTCGCGGTTCTGGAGTCGCTCCCCGGCGTCGGCAAGGTTTCTGCCCGGCGACTGATGGAAGAGATCGGGATCGCCGACTCGCGTCGTATCGCTGGCCTCGGCGATCGACAGCGCGCCGCATTGCTCGAGTCCTTCGGCTGAACGTGGCCGAGATTGTTGTCGTCTCCGGCCCAGGAGGGGTTGGAAAGGGCACCGTCGTCGCTGCATTGGTGGGGCGGAGCGATCGCTACTGGTTGAGTCGCTCATGGACCACCCGCGGGCGTCGCCCTGGCGAAGCAGCCGATGCCTACGAGTTCGTGACGCACAAGGCCTTCGAAGACCGGATCGCTTCTGGCGGGTTCGTGGAGTATGCCGAGTTCATCGGAAACTTCTACGGAACGCCGACGCCCGATGCTTCCGATGACAAGATCTTGATCTACGAGATCGACGTTCAGGGAGCCCGGCAGGTTGCCGCCGCCGAGCCTGACGCGCTGTTGATTTTTCTGACCGCTCCTTCTGACGACGAGCAGCGTTTGCGACTCCAAGGCCGGGGGGATCCACCCGAGAAAGTCGTTGAACGGATGCACAAGGCTGCAGAAGAGACAGCGTTGGCCGAGAAACTGGGGGCAACGATGATTGTGAATGACGAGCTCGATCGCACCGTGGCCGCGCTCGAAGCCCGTATACTCACTTTCTTCGGAGGTGCCACCAATGGCCGAAATGTATGACTCGATGATGTCCCCGGGAGTCGAAGAACTGATGGATCGCGCTGGTTCGAAGTTCGCGCTCTGCACGTTGGCGTCAACCCGTGCCCGCGAGATCAATGCCTACTTCGGGCAGCTCAATGAGGGCATCGGGGCTCGAATTCCCCCACAGGTCACCTCCGTGGCCCGCAAGCCTCTGTCGATCGCCTTCGAAGAGATTGCCGCCGACAAGATCGTCCCGGTTCGTCCTGATCCAGAGGCCGAAGTCGACGCTGACGAATCCGCCTGACCGTCGTGAACGTCCTCGAGGGCAAACGCATCGTCCTCGGAGTCACAGGCGGCATTGCCGCGTACAAGTCGATCGAGGTCTGCCGTCGGCTCGTTGATGCCGGCGCACATGTGATTCCGGTCTTGACCGACGCCGCGCTTCACATGGTTGGGCCGACCACTTTTACAGCCCTGGCTTCCGAGCCGCCGAAGACGTCTCTCTGGCACGACAGCGAGCCGATTCCGCACACGATGCTCGGCCAGACATGTGATGCCATCGTGGTTTGTCCGGCAACTGCTCGCATCATCTCCGACTATCGAACGGGTCGATCGGGTGATCTGTTGTCGGCCACGCTCATCGCAACGGAGGCTCCGGTTGTTCTGTGCCCGGCGATGCACACCGAGATGTGGGAGCATCCGGCAGTCGAAGAGAACCTCGCTGTACTTGCCGACCGTGGGGTCGTCATCGTTCCCCCCGAAGAGGGCCGACTTGCCGGCGGAGACCTCGGCAATGGCCGGTTGGCCGCTCCTGAGGTGGTCGTCGACGCCGTGATCGGCGCACTCTCGCCACGCGACCTCGCAGGAAAGCATGTGGTGGTCAGTGCTGGGGGCACGCGCGAGGCAATCGATGCCGTGAGGTTCATCGGGAATCGCTCGACCGGAAAGCAGGGTTACGCCTTGGCCCGCGCCGCGGTACTCCGAGGCGCTTCTGTGACACTCGTGTCTTCGGTCGATCTGCCAACGCCCTCGGGGGTGACGCTTCGTACCGTCGCAACCGCTGCCGAGATGCTTGACGCTGTTGTTGCTGCTGCCGATGACGCGGACATCGTGGTCATGGCAGCTGCGGTCGGTGATTTCCGGCCTGCTGCCCCTGCTGCTGGCAAGCTCAAAAAGGCTGATGGTGTCCCCGTCTTCGAGCTCGAGCGAACGGTCGACATCTTGGCCTCGCTGGGCGCAGTCAAGCCGGCGAGCCAGATTCTGGTCGGGTTCGCCGCAGAGACATCGGATCTCGAGGAGCACGCTCGCGGCAAACTCGAGCGAAAAGGCGCCGACCTCATCGTTGCGAACGATGTCAGCGAACCCGGCGTCGGTTTCGCCCACGACACGAACACGGTGTCGATCGTGAGTCGATCCGGTTCACAGGCCTTGCCGTCCATGTCCAAACTCGACGTCGCTCATGCGGTGTTCGATGCCGTTCTCGCCGTTCAATCATGAAGATCTGCTCATGACGATTGTCCGTCCGAGGGTCGAATATCGCTAGATTCCCATCGTCGAGCCTGACTCCTTCAGCCTCGGCGACAGGTCATCCGGAGCTCAGCGCCGAAAGCCCTTCCACAACCCGACGGTTCTTGCCGAACAAAACAGGAGATCCTGTGCCAGCCAACTTCACCTTCACATCAGAGTCTGTCACTGAAGGCCACCCCGACAAGATGGCCGATCAGATCTCCGACAGCATCCTCGATGCGTTGCTCGAGCAGGATCCGACCAGTCGCGTTGCCTGTGAAACGATGGTCACAACGGGCTTGGCATTCATCGCCGGCGAGATCACCACTGACAGCTACGTGGACATCCCTTCGGTCGTACGAAGAACCATCAATCGCATCGGTTACGACCGTGAGAGCTATGGCTTCGACGGCAACACGTGCGGTGTGATGGTGGCCATCGACGAGCAATCAGCTGACATCGCCCAAGGCGTCGACAAGTCCGAGGAAGTTCGTTCCAGCGGTTCGACCGGTGACGCCATCGATGATCAGGGCGCTGGCGACCAAGGCATGATGTTCGGCTACGCATGCAACGATACCGACGAGCTCATGCCTCAACCGATTCACGTCGCCCACCGGCTGGCCGAGCAACTGGCTGAGGTCCGTCGGGCTGGGACCATTCCTTACCTTCGTCCCGACGGCAAGACCCAGGTCACCTTCGACTACGAGAACGGGAAGCCGGTTCGTCTGCGCACCGTTCTCGTGTCGACGCAGCACGACGACGGCATCGATCGTGATTCGATGATCCGTCCTGACCTCATCGAGCATGTGATTCGCCCGGTCGTGCCTGAACAGTTCGCTGGCGATGACTACGAAATCTTCGTCAATCCAACCGGTCGTTTCGTGATCGGTGGCCCCGTGGGCGACGCCGGCCTCACCGGACGCAAGATCATCGTCGACACCTACGGCGGATCGGCCCGCCACGGTGGAGG
>CAZYLX010000173.1:0-6660 GCA_964648595.1 uncultured Acidimicrobiaceae bacterium | reverse complement strand
GATCGAAGGGTTGTGGCTCGATCAGTCGAGCTTTGGCCCCCTCGGCACCGACGAGGAGCTCGGCGCAATCTTCACGATCGAAGGGGCCATCACCGGCGCAGCGCGGCCGATCGAACGGATCGTCGAGATAGACGACGAGAGCCCTGACAACGCCGGCGAAATCGTCGAGGTCGACGAATGAGTCGGTTCTCATTCCCGCTTCGCTCGCTCTGGCCGCCAGCGCTGCTCTTGGTGCTCTGGTTGGCGCTCATCTGGTGGCCGAACCATGCCGGCACCTCGGCGGCCGAGACCAGGATTGAAGATCTCCAAGCTGAGCAACTGGCTCTGGTCGGCGAGCTCACCGACATCACCGACGCCGAGAGCCAGGTCGATCGGATCGAGAACGATCTCCGTCGCTTCGACATTGCGGTACCAGCGAGCGCCGAGGTTGTGCAGCTGCTCATCATGCTCGACAAACACGCTGATGACGTCGGCCTCCAAGTCGACCTCTTCGCTCCCACGAATCTCGCCGACAGCGCAACAACCGATCTCGCCGAGCCGCTGCCCCCGAGCATCTCGTCGGTCACGCTGTCGCTCACGGGAACCGGGACGTTCACGGCCGCGATGACATTCATCGAACGGCTCGAGGACGAATCGCGTCTCATCGTGATCGATGCCCTAACAATGACCGCCGCAGACGAGGACCCGAATCAAATCATTCTCGACATCGAGATGCGGGTCTTCACCACAGACACGCTGGTCCAGGTCGATGCGACGTCGTTGGCTGACTTCGAGGATGAATCGTGAAGAATCTCGACGCAAAGCTGCTCGTACTCGTTGCCACCACCCTCATTGCCGGCCTGTTCGCCGGTCGATCGATCCTGTCGTCCGGGGGCACAGCCGGAGATCGCGGGTTCGATGGTGCCGAACCACTCCCGCTCGGGAGCGAGATGGACGACACGCCCGCGCTGATCTTCGAGATGCCGGCCGAGCCGAGAAATCCGTTCGCCGATGGCCGACAAGACTCGTTCTCGGGATCGACCGCCGACAGGGATGACCTCGACGACGAAGACCTGGAGCCAGCCGAGGACACCACCTTCGAGGGTTGAGTCGCTGCTCATTGGCGTCTCGAGCTGGTGTCAGCCGCACCGATCGAAGTTGTTGGTCGGCGGGCTCTCCCCTTCGGCCCGAACGGCCGCTCGCATCTCGATGAACTCCGGATACTCAGCGAAGAACGCCAAGCGGGCGTCGAGTCCTGGCGGCAGCTCGATGTCGAACACGAAGGCCGAGAAGGACTCGGCGAAGTCTTCTTCTGGGTGGCTCGCGGCGTAGCTCCCGGGGAACCCTGAATCAACAGCGCACCGGTCCTCCCCGCCATCGATGTCGACGCCGAAGTCATCGGGGAGCGACGCAATGACAGCAGGGTTCCAGAACTGATCGACCCACGCCGTGATGTACGCATCGACTTCGAAACAACCAAACCCATTGAAGAACGTGTCGCATTCATCCTCGAACAGTGCGACGTCGATCTGGTCGGTGGTCTGGCTGAAGACGTGGGCCAACTCGTGGGCCATCGTCAATCGGAGCTCATCGGGGTCGTCGACAGCAGCACCGATGCCAACCGCGATGAGGTGCTCGTCGGAGTCATTGGCAACGGGGGCCGCATAGGCCAGCGTGTCTGATCGGGCATCGTCGAAACCGGCGACGATGGTGACACCGTCGATGAGCTGGACAGGGCTGATTCTGGCCAGGTCGTTCCACGCGTTCTCGACGACTGCAGAGGCATCCCCGAAGCAGGGTTCGAGAGCAAGTTGCCCATCTGTGACTCCGTAGGCGACGGCCAGCAACCCCGACTCCTCACCGATCGTCTTCCGGGTGCAGCCCTCGACGGCATCACTCGGCCGTGTCGGACCATCCAGCGCGGCGGACTCGTCGGCGCTGCTACCAAAAGACCGCTCACCAGTCTTGTCCGATGCAGCAGCCTCGTTCTTCGGTGCCGACAGCTCGGAACACCCCGAGAGGACCAGCAGGAGCAGGAGAAAGGCCAGGCTGCCTACAGCCACGCTGCGAACGACGAGGCTACGAACCGCCAAGGACACGAGAGAAGATGCTACTGGACCGAAACCACCTCGGAGGGGGCACTCCGTCTGGTTGGGCGACGAGCTGACTGCCACATTTGGCCAACGATGACTCGTGTCCATCGCCAGCCGAGGCGCACGCCGCGGATCGGGTGGCGCAGCCGGCGAAGGGGGTTCCCCATGCCTTTCATGGGGTGCATGAGCTGGGGAACAAGCCCGGCAGGGATGTCCTCATCAACGCCGTAGACGGCGGGGCGCCGATTCTTCGGCATGAAGTAGGTGCCGAAGATGATGTCCCACAGCGGCAGGAAGACCGAGTAGTTCGAGCAGTGTGCGTCCCGCTCATTGCTGTGGTGCCAGTGATGGAATTCGGGAGTGATCAAGACCCGGTGGAGCGGACGCCAACGCCAGCGAACGTTCGCATGCAGAAACAGCCCGGTCACGATCTGGATGATCACGAGGACACCGGCGACCTCCGGGTCGAACCCCGCAGCAATGAGGAATACGAATCCTGGAGCGATGAACACACCATCCAGTGGGTGGTTCCTGAAGCCGCTCACCCAATCCAGGTGCTCGGTCGAGTGATGGATGGAATGGAACTTCCAGAAGAAGGGGACCTCATGACCCCAGCGGTGCGTCCAATAGATGACAAAGTCGAACAAGGCGACGGCAACAAACGGCAGGATCGCAGGTGGAATCATCGCCACCAAGGGGCGAATGGCCAGCCCCGGCAGCCACGCCAGGCTTGCGACGGCCAGCGGGACAGCGACGATCGCCGAGATGAGCTGCACGCCGGGCGACACCAGAGCATGGGCGATGTCTCCTGCCAGCTGCGGTCGTCGAAAGCGCTGGTCCCGATGGCGGGGAAAGAGTCGCTCGAATGGAACGACAGCAACGAAGAGGAACCCGATCACGAACAGCGGTTCTCTGGTGAAGTACAGCGTCGCTACGGCCGCAATCAACGACAGTGCGGACCAGCGCTTCGACCATGAAGGGGTGGCCTTGTCGAGCCGCGGACCCATTGGCGGTGGCGGACCCGTCGGCGGTGGGCTGGACGCTGGCAGAGAAGACGTCGGGTCGGCAATGCGAAGCCGAGGATCGGAAGGAGGAGCAATCGTTGCCGTCATGCTCCCGTTGTCGTTGGGGCTCGCCGGATCGGTTCACGCTCAGACCAGATTGGGTCGGTGTACCCAGACCGCAGTCAGACTGCGACAGCACCGCGCTGATCGAGCTCCGGAGTGATCACCGAGCCTGTCGACGGCAACGCCTCACTCACCACCTGCTCCTGTCCAGGCTCGACCACGATCGCCACGGTCGGCCCGGAACCGCTGAGCCAAGCGGCATGAGCGCCGGCCTCGAGCGCTGACTCGACCGCCTGCTTCGTTTCCGGCGCAGCCGCCAGCCGTTCGGGCTGGTGCAATCGATCCTCGGTGGCGAGCCCAAGCAATTCGGTGTTCTGTTCATACAACGCTGCGACGAGCATGCCAAGACGCCCGAGGTTGAACACTGCGTCCGAGCGCTTCACCATCGTTGGCATCGCCGCTCGCGACTCGTCGGTTGGGGTGGTGTCGAGCTCAGGTACCCACAGCATCAGCTTGCCGGGCAACGTCGCGTCGAGACGGTGCTGATGCTCACCGGCGATGACATGGATTCCACCGAACACCGCTGGTGCCGCGTTGTCCCCGTGGCCCTCGAGTTCGGTGACGATTCGGAACCCGAGTGACTGTGCTTCCCCGATGTCGACCCCACGTTGAAGAAAGGCCAGCACGGCCCCCGCAGCGCGAGCTGCGGCCGAGAAACCAAGACCGCGACTGGGTGGCAGCTCGAAATCGAAGAAGATCGGCTCCGTCCCCCCGGCCATTTCGTAGGCGATACGAGCAATGTGTTCTGGCCCACACGGAGCGTCTTCGGCACCAAACGGCACATCAGCGGCCCGGACATGGCAGGCAACAGCAAGTCCGAGCACATCGAAGCCAGGGCCGAGGTTGGCCGATGAACCGGGGGCAGAAACGATCGTCACTCGGGCAGCGTAGAGCAGCTGGGATCAGACCAGCAGGAGGATTGCACCGGCCATGAGCGAGACAAGGATGATGCGATCGAACACGTGGGGATCGACCACGGTCACGAACCACCGACCCATCAGAATGCCCGGTCCGATCAGTACAACGACCGGCCACACGGTGAGGATGAGGTCGACATCGAACAGGCCGGCGCTGAGGTATCCCGGCACCTTCATCCAGTTGATGAGGAAGAACAGCGCCGCGGAAGTTGCCACGAACGGTCGGGGCTCGACCCGCGCCGCCAGGAGATAGACCGAGACAGGTGGCCCGCCAACGTGAGCGACGGTCGATGTCACCCCGGCGGCGGCGCCGGCGACAGCGGCCCACCGTGGCCCAGGAGCCGCTCGGTCTGCCCGTTGCCGGATCGCCGGTTCGACCAGCCGGAACACGACGAAACCCATGGTGAAGATGGCAAGCATCCACTGAAGCCCGGTCTCGGACACCGACCGCAGAAAGATGCTGGCGAATGCCACTCCGAGGGCAGCACCGGGAAGCAGGCGGCGAAGAATCGGTCGATCCCAGCGCCCACGATGAACCACGAGCGCCGCGACGTCGCCGACCATCAGCAGGGGAAGAAGGACACCGATCGCCACCTTGGTTGGGACGACGGTGGCGACGAGCAAGGTGAGAAGGGGGCCAAGGCCACTGAGGCCGCCCTTGGCGAGACCGATCAGAAACGCCGCCGCGGCGATCGCCAGGAAGACGCTGGGAGTCACGTCGACCGCTCGCACGGGTGCACGCTACGTCGTAGTGTCGACTTCATGGAACTCAAAGGTGCCCACGTACTCGTCACCGGCGGATCACGCGGTATCGGGGCCGCTCTGGCACGAGAATTTTCCAGGGCCGGAGCCCTCGTCTCGTTGACGGCTCGCTCCACCGAGGCGATCGAAGCCCTGGCCCTCGAGCTCGGGGGGCACGCCTTCACCGCCGACCTCCTCGATCCCACCTCTGTCGACGCCCTGATCGATCGGGTGGAGAGCGAGGCGGGTCCGATCGACGTCTTGGTGAACAACGCCGGGCTCGAAAACCATGGTTGGTTCCACGAAGCTGATGTGACCGAATCGCGGCGGGTGTTGCACCTCAACCTCGAGGCACCGATCGTGCTCACCAGAAACGTTCTGCCAGGCATGATCGAGCGGGGCCGCGGCCATCTCGTCTTCACGAGTTCACTTGCCGGCACCGGAGGGTTTCCCGGCATGTCGGTCTACGGGGCAACAAAAGCCGGCCTCACGAACTTCGTTGCCGCGTTGCGAATGGAACTGGCAGGCACCGGCGTCAACTCCACCGTCGTTGCCCCCGGCCCGGTCGACACCGACATGTGGGATGCCCTCGAGGAGGACAACGAGATGGAGCCGATGCTGCACCGGCTCCGCATGCTCCAGATCCTGCCGAAAAAGAGCCCGGAAACGCTGGCCAAGCTGTCGATCGCTGCGGTCGAGGCCGATCGACGCCACGTCCGTGTCCCTCGCAGGCTCGCATCCAATCACTGGCTGCGGGAAGCACCGACGCGGCTCACCGAGCTCCTCATCGCCGGTGTGCCTGTTGGTGTCGGCGCGAAGAAGTCCAACCAGAAGTGACCGCCCCGGCAGCAGTGATCTCACAGCTCCGAGCACTCGAAGATCTCGTTCCCGGGGCGTCGCTCGGGGCTGACGCGCTCGAGATCACCGGCGAACAGACCCTCACCTCGGCCTTCGATGCCGACACCGCAGCGCTGACGGCCGCTGCAGCATCGAACCTCGCTGCAGGGCTGAGCTCGATCAACCGAGATCGCGTGGTCACCTCGATGACCGGTCACGTCGAGCTCGACGGGGAGCCCATACCGAAGTGGGCCGACCTGTCCGGCTATTACCGGACGGCCGGAGAACCCGACCGCTTCCTCCAGCTGCACTGCAACTTTCCCCATCACGCGGCCGGAGTGGTCGACCTGCTCGGATGTGATGCCGATCGCGACGCGGTCCAGGGCGCGGTGCTGACGTGGGACCCGACCGAACTCGAAGCCGCCCTCATCGAGGCCGGGATGATCGCGGCCCGACTGCGCACGATCGACGAGTGGAACGGTCATCCCCACGCCGTTGCGACCGCCCACCTTCCGCTCATCTCCGCCGAGCGCATCGGCGAAGCACCAGCGAGGCGGCCATCGGAACGGCTCAGGGTGCTCGATTGCTCTCGAGTGTTGGCCGGCCCGATTGCCGGCCAGACGTTGGCCGCGAACGGCGCCGACGTTCTCCGTGTCGGGGCCCCGCACCTGCCAAGTGTCGAGGTTGCCGTCCTCGGCACGGGCTTTGGCAAGCGCAATGCCTACGCCGATCTCGAAACGACAGAAGGTCGGCGGGTTTTCTGCGACCTTCTCGACGGGAGCGACGTGTGGATCGACGCATACCGACCGGGTGCGTTCGCCGAGCGAGGGTTCGACGCCAACGCGATCGGCCCAGGTGGTGTCGTCGTGCAGATCAGCGCCTTCGACTGGCTTGGTCCGTGGGCAAGCCGTCGAGGCTTCGACTCGATCGTCCAATCGACCACTGGGATCGTCGAAGCAGGACGGA
>CAZYLX010000172.1:0-6662 GCA_964648595.1 uncultured Acidimicrobiaceae bacterium | reverse complement strand
CCGTCAGGATACTGGGCGTCGAGGATGGCGCGCACCTGGGGAGCGCGCATGATCGCACTGCGCGCATCGGCCACATCCGCGTCCGTCTCGGGCCGAGCCAGCAGTTTGCGCAGGGTCAGGTACCGGACCGGCGCACACGTGGGCGACATCAGCCAGTCGAACGTCGAGGGGGCGATCTCGTTCCGCATCTCAGCATCCTTCGCCGACTCACGACGTTGTGTCAGGGCCAGACGTCCTTCCGCTTTCGCTGCTCTTAGCCACAGAATTCCTCGCTTTGCCCGGAACCGGTCATTGAGATCACCACATCAAACATCGGCTGTGCTACTACATTGCTCGCCGAGACAACGCATGGAGAATGGTCTGCAATGGGTAGTGATGAACTGATTTTCATTGCGGTGTGTGCTTTGCGCTTGGGGATTCCGCTCCTGATCCCACGATGGGCCCTTCCGGCGATCGTGGCATCGCTGGTGATCGACGCCGCGGACCAAACGATCTTCCAGAACAACACCAATCTCAATCTCGACGGGTACCAGGGCTACGACAAGGCCCTCGACGTGTACTACCTGACCATCGCCTACCTCTCGACCATTCGTAACTGGGGCGACCCCTTCGCCTTCCGTGTCGGCCAGTTCCTCTGGTACTACCGACTGCTCGGTGTCTTGTTGTTCGAGCTCACAGACGTGCGGACCCTCCTCATCATCTTCCCGAACACCTTCGAATACTTCTTCATTGCCTACGAGGTCGTCCGCCTCTGGTGGAATCCGGCCCGACTCTCACATCGGCAGGTCATCAAGACCGCAGCATTCATCTGGATCTTCATCAAGCTTCCTCAGGAGTGGTGGATTCACATCGCTCAGCTCGATTTCACCGACTTCATGAAGGAGGACGTCTTCGGTGTCTCTGTCGACACATCGTGGGGCGATGCCATCGGCCAAAACCTCTGGTTCGTTGCCCTCTTGATCGCCGTCGTCGTTGGTGCCACTGTCGGGGTCAGGCAATTGCGCAAGAATCTGCCTGCCCCGGATTACCCGTTTGGTTTCGACGTCGACCGAACCCAGGATCACCACAAGATCACGGCACCGCCGGAGCCAACGTGGCAGCCCGTCATCAGCTGGTACGCGTTCGAAAAGGTCGCCCTGGTCGCGATGGTCTCGACCATTTTCGCCCTGGTCGTTCCCGACAACGACGTGTCCTTCATCGGTGTGATCGCTCCCGTGGCGTTCATCATCATCGTCAACGCATTCGCCAGCACCTGGTTTGCTCGCCGCGGCCGCGATTGGGGCTCGATCGGAGTGGAGTTCGCGGCGATGGCGGCGGTGAACATCGGAAGTGCGCTGATCTTCATCGCTCTGGTTCGTCAATCAGACGATTCGATCAACGAGGCAGCCACGCTCTTCTTCATCCTGCTCCTCACGCTCATCGTCACGTTGTTCGACCGCTTCCACCGGACCGGAGCCGATCCCGCTCGTGGAGCGATGCAAACAGCTTCCTCGTGACCGTGGTGACTGGGGTGACAACTCCGATCAGCGGTCTCACAACGCAACCACTCCCGGGCTAGGGTTCCGCCCGTGCCGACGTATGTAGTAGGTGTCAACAACTCCCCTGAGTCGCTCGATGCGCTCCGTTGGGCCCAGGAACTGGCGAAGCGAACGGGGGCCGCAATCCGGGCGGTGAATGCGTGGATGATCCCTACCGACCCCGGGGCGGGAACCGTGTACACCATGGACTTGTTCGAGGAGGGTGCCCAGGTCAGGCTCGACCGGTCCCTCGAAGCAGTCCCCGCCGATGGTGTGGAGCGCACCGGCGAGACGGTGCTGAGCGCGTCCGTACCTTTGGGGTTGATCGAAGAGGGCGCAAAGGACGACCTTCTCGTCGTTGGGACCCGAGAACACTCGCGGTTCGAGCGAGCCTTGGGCTCGGTCGCCATCCAGTGCGCGCAACACGCCAATGGGCCGTTCATCGCCGTTCCCCAGTCGGCGCCACAACTGGGTGACACCGTCGCTGTCGCGTATGACGAATCCGACAGTTCCAACGCCGCGCTCGAGTGGGCTGCGTCGATCACCGCGGGAAACGACACGAAGCTCCGGGTGATCGCTGTTTGGGAGCCAGCACGTTGGGAGACGACGGGAGCGGTGACAGGCGAATCGGTCTCGCCCGAGGATCATGCCATCGAAGAGCTCCGGGCCGCTGTCGAGGGCGCGGTGCCCGACATTGGTGATGACGTCGAGTACCGGCCAGTGCAGGGATCGGACAAGGTCGTGCCGCATCTGCTGGAGGCCGCGGCCGGAGCTAGCTTGCTGGTCGTCGGATCGCGCGGCAGAGGTGGCTTCAAAGGTCTGCTGCTCGGTTCGGTCAGCCAACGCTGTCTCGAATCGTCGCCGATTGCCGTCGCTGTCATTCGAAACTGACGTCCCCCAACGCCCGATCCCGTCGCCTTCCGCCCCATCCGGCCACGACACGAGCAACGGCAGTTCAGGCCACCACCAACTCTGCCGGCTCGGTATCGAGCTCTTCGGCCACGGCATCGCCGTACAACAGCGACTGTGCCGCCGCCGTCAACGGCGTGAGCAGGCCGTAGATCAGTGTGATGAGCGCCGAGAACAACCACAGCGGCAAGCTGGTGAACAGCACCAGCACGACAAGGCCGAACGCCATGGCCGAGACTGCGAGCAGTCCATTGAAGACCGAGATCATCACGCCGGTGTGGAGCCAGCGGCCACGCACCAGCTCCGAGCTCCGAGCCATCCCCTCCTTGCCGTCGAGTCCCTCGACCATGATCGCCTGTGGCAAGAACTGGTAGCGGACCAGCTGGCGGATACTCCAAGGAATGCCGACGACACTGATCAGCAGAACGAAGACCACGACAAACGAGCGGGCGAAGCCCGATGCCAGGGCGTGCCTTCGGCTCCAGGTGAGCTTCGCCGAGTCAATGGCCGACCTGTCAGCTCCGGAAGCAAGACTGTCCAGATGGGTCGACACCAGGGCATTGACCGCCACGTAACCGGCCAGGCTTGCGACGCTGCCGGCGAAGGCAGCCATCACCAGGTTGACCCCTTCTGAGTCACGTGCGAGATCGAGCACGTCTTTGAGCACTGGAATCACGGCAACAAGCGCGCCGAGTAGTCCCACCACGAACGCCGTTGGGATGTAGACCGACCCGAACGTCAGGAGCTCTCGAGGCCAGCGTCGGTAGACAGTCACCGCTGCCCGGATGATCTGGCCGGCACGGCGGCGCCGAGCCAGGGGAAGCGGCGCGACCCGGGACCAGTCCGTCCTCCGAACAAACCACCGGCCGAGCATCAGCCCGAGGAGAGCGGTGATGGCGAGCCGGAGTGGCGACGTCGTGACCTGGATGAGCGTCCCCGAACCCCACTCGACGGCCTCGCAGAACACCGAGATCACCCCGGCTCCATCGGTGTCACCGCCGGGGATCACGACGCTCGAAGGGCGCAACTCGTCGTGCCAGTCGATTGGCTCGAGCCACCGCCCCTTCGCGGCGGGTCCGGTTGGACCGTTGAACGGCCCAGACTGACGCTCGCCCCAGCGCCCCTCGAACGCGAGCCATGCGAGTTCGTCGGCAGGGTCGTCGACGCTGTCTGGCAGGACCACGACCTCGGGATCGAATCTGTCGGACGGACCATCGGTGTTGTCACAGCCGAATCCCTCGCTACCGCTGCGCCCCATGTAGAGCGCAGACCCGAAGTAGCTGGCGTGGGAGCCGGCCGATGAATACACGAAAGGGTGGGTCCCATCGCGCTCGAGCTTTGAGGCATCCCAATCGGCCTGTTCGCCACCCTCATGCTGGGCGTAGCCGACGCTGACGGGCTCGCCGGCCAACGCCTCGGCGATCGACGACGCTTCGAACAGGAGCTGAATGCCCTCCCAGTCACTCTCGTGCTTGTTGTTCCAGTCGTTGTAGTACCAGTAGAACCAGTACTGGACGGCCAACAGATCCGGGCGATCGTCCTGCTGCACGACGTGGGCATACACGACTGCGGGCAGGTCCTCGCTGTAGCGTTTGAAATCGGTTTCGTAGATACATGCCGGCTCGAGGGCACCGCCTGGGAAGTCCAGGTACATCCCCTCCCCCAACCGGAACAGATCGTCGGCGCCGGGCCCCCGCATGACCACCGGGTTGCCCGTGCCCAGTTGCCGCAACAGCACCTCGGGGTTGTCGAGGACGATGTCGATCGACGTCGGGCCATAGGGTTCGCCGTCGGCATCGCATGGCTGCTCCTGGGATTTGAGCATCATGACAGGGGCGTACTTGTCTGCCAGCTCCTGAGCGCCTCCGGGATTGTCACGGCCGAGGTCCTCGGCACTTGCTGCTGGGGAGAACCACGACACCAACAGCGTCATCAGCATGGCCGCGGCCAGGATCCGGCCGCTCACACCCAAATTGCTGAATTTGTTCACGCGGCTCCCAGTTCTCCGGTCGCCAACGGCGCCGGCACGAACGCTAGCCTCTGCGATCTGGCCGCGATGGCTTTGGAAGACCAACGGGAGCATCGATGAGCGTGAGCGAACGAGATACGGGTATGTCGGTGGGGCGATGACAGACGCGGACGAGCCAACCGGATCGAGCGATTCAGGCGGTTGCTGCGCCCCTCAGCGCGGCACCTCGGCCCCTGACGACGCCGACACAGCTTTGAGTCCGACCGAGCGAGCCGGTCCAGGAGTCCACGACGACTTCGTCGATATCGTCGGCGGCATCTTCATCATGGGCACCGACGAGCCCTACCGCTATCAGGGCGACGGCGAGGGCCCGGCCCGAGAGGTGACGCTCGGTCCCTACCGGATCGCCCGCAACAGCGTGACGAGTCGCCAGTTCGCAGAGTTCGTGGAAGCCACCGACCACCGAACCGAGGCCGAGCGGTTCGGCTGGTCGTTCGTGTTCCACCTGTTTCTTCCTGATGACTTCCCCGACACTCGGGCCGTGGCCAGCACCCCGTGGTGGCGCCAGGTGTACGGCGCCGACTGGGCCCACCCCGCCGGGCCCCAGTCAGGGCTCGAGGGCTTGTCCGACCACCCGGTCGTCCATATTTCGTGGAGCGATGCAATCGCGTACTGCAACTGGGCCGGTGTCCGGCTCCCGACCGAAGCCGAGTGGGAGATGGCGGCCCGCGGTGGGCTGGTCCAGAAGCGGTTCGTCTGGGGTGACGAGTTCCAGCCGGAGGGCCAGCCCATCTGTAACATCTTCGAGGGCACGTTCCCGACCGAGAACACCGCCGAGGACGGGTACGTTGGAACATCGCCCTCGGCTGCGTTCCCACCGAACGGTTACGGACTCTTCGACATGGCCGGCAACGTATGGGAATGGTGTAACGACTGGTTCCACACGACCTTCCATGCAGACGGCCCCCGAACCGACCCCCAAGGGCCACCGGGCGGCGAAGCAAAGGTGATGCGTGGTGGGTCGTATCTGTGCCACGACTCTTATTGCCATCGCTACCGCGTCGCAGCGCGGAGCTCGAACACCACCGACTCCTCGGCAGGCAACCTCGGCTTTCGTGTCGCGGCCTCAGCGCTTTGAACCACCTCGTGATGACCGGCGTCATTTTCACACGCCGCCCCCGACCTCGTTCCTCGACGCATCAACCATGATCAGGTCATGCCACCACAGGCGCTGGAACAAGTCGGGTGCTGCGTTCGCGATGTCTCCCAGTGCCGTCGCACCGTCGATCGCCTCGTACGCTCGCCTGTCATCATCGCTGAGGAAGAAGACGAGGTCGCGATCGACGTGGGCCTGGTTGATCAAGACCCCCGCCACGTTCGGTGGAAGGCGTTCCTCGACCATGACCACCGTCTGTGGTCGGATCGGGACGAACGATCGCCAGGCATCGGTGTCCCACCGCACCGGTGTTACTGGAAGGGGAGAATCGTCGCGATGCAGAACGACGCTGTGGCGGGGCATCGTACCTCGGAACAATTCCAGCGCTGCGAACTGGTCGGGTTCGGTCATTGCTGCGATACGAGACCCGTGGGGTGTTTCCGATATCGCGCCACACTGAGGCCGGTATGGCGCCTGGCGGACCCACCGACCGAACCGCAGGCCGGTCTCCTCGACGAGATCCAGCAGCTCAGGCACGGTGTACGACTGATCGCGAGGGTTGAAGAGGGCGTCGGCGATCGCGTCGTCGTCCTGAAAGTCCGGCGTATCGCGGAGAACATGGCTCATCGGGTGGCCGGCGGGCATTTCACGCAGGGTCGAGATGAGATCGGCCATGTCACCAGTTGTCGTCGTGAGGCCGAGTCGGCGGCAGTATTCCTGCATCATGTAGACACCGGCGCGCCCGTAGGTCGCGTACACCATGAGTTGCATCGCACCCTCCGGCGCGACAACGTTGCGAAGCTCCCGCAACGCTCCGGCGGGATCAGCCAGGTGGTGCAACACACCGGTACACACGACGAGATCGAAGGTCCGGCCGAGCGAGCCGACGTCCTCGATCCGTAGTTGAAGCACATCGATGTCGGAGATCTCGTGGTGCTCAGCAAGCCGCAGCGTGGCCTCGATGCTGGTTGCGCTGACATCGACGCCAACCACCGTCGCCTTCGGGTAACGCATGGCATACCGCACCGCCTGCGACGTGCCGCAACCTGCGATCAGGATCGCGTGATCGTCGCGGTAAGGCAGAGACGGCCACATTCGAGCGTGTTCGAGC
>CAZYLX010000171.1:0-6662 GCA_964648595.1 uncultured Acidimicrobiaceae bacterium | reverse complement strand
CCGAGCTCTTGCCGACGCCGCCCTTGCCGGATGCGACCAGGATCACCCGAGTCTTGCTGTCGGCTTGAGCGAAGGGAACGGCTCGACCCTCGGCATGGCCGTGGGCCTCGGTGGATCCAGCGGTTGCACCGGGATCACCGTGGAGGTTCCGACGGAGCGTTTCGCGTTGCTCGTCGGTCATCACACCAAATTCGATTGCGACCTCCTCGACGCCATCGAGTGCGACGACTGCGTTCGACACCCGGCTGTTGATCTCGGCCCGGAGCGGACAACCGGCGATCGTCAGATCGATGGCGACGGTGACCATCGGGAGAGTGATGTCGACACGTCGCACCATTCCGAGGTCGACGATGCTGCGGTGGAGTTCGGGATCTTCGACGGGGCGAAGAGCCTCGATCACCTGGTCTTGCGTGATGGTCACGTTGCTCCCTGAGGGGTGGGTCAGCCGGAAATCCGGGGTTGCCGTAGACTACCGAGATGCCAGAACCGGCCCTCAACCGTGCAGGGGCACCTGATCACGCCACCGCAGCAAACCGTCTCGGCGCGTCGAACCGGCCGGCGCTGAGCCCGACTGAGTTCGCAAACACGGTCAGTGCCATCACGTCGGCTTTCGGTGATCCGACCAGGCGCGACATCTACTTGCTCCTTCACGAAAAGGGCGCTGGGCTGACGGCCAGCGAAGTGGCGGAAGCAACTGGACTACACAGCAACGTGGCCCGCCATCACCTCGACAAGCTCATGGGCGGTGGTTACATCGATGTCAGCCAGCGGGCCTCGACAAAGGCAGGACGGCCGGCGAAGGTCTATCGAGCGACCGATCGTGGGCTCCGCCTCGAGTTCGACGTTGGCCACGACGACATTCTCGTCACGCTGCTCGGCAAGGCGCTCTCTCGCTTGCCGGAAGACGAAGCAGCAGCCTTGGCCGAGGAGGTCGGCACCGAGTTCGGCAAACAGATGGCCGCCAGCATGCAGACCGACAACTCGTCTCAGCGATCATTCCGCTCAGCGCTGCACGTCGTAGCCGATGCTCTTTCCTCCCATGGATTCGCAGCTCACGCCGAGCGCAGCGGCGACGAACTCAGAATCGTGTCCGGCCATTGCCCGTTCGGCGACGTCGCCATCGAGCATCCCGTGATCTGCGCCGTCGACCGCGGCATGGTCAAAGGCATGCTCGGATCGATCTACGGCGAGACCGAGGTCGAGCTGACGGGATCGGTGGCGCGGGGCGACGACGCATGTGTGACCGACGTGCTCAGCAGCTGAGCGAGCGCGAGCTCAGCGACGCTCTCGCAATCGAGCCTTTTCAGGCGGGGTGATGAGCTACTACGGTCCGTGAGCCCCCCGACCGCTGCTCGAAACGAGATTTCATGCGTTCTCGCATCCGGCTCATCGTTGCCGTTCTTGCCCTCTTTCCCGCTCTTCTCCTCCCGGTACCCACCACCGCAGGCGCCGAGGAGGACGTCCTCGCGTTCCCAAATCCCGAGGAGTTCGTCACCCAGCAGTACCAGGACTTTCTGGCGAGGAACCCCGATGCGGGTGGGCGCGCGTTCTGGTCAGCACAGCTCCGGTCCGGAGTGAACCCAGGTTCGCTTGTCGAGTTCATGGTCTCCACACCCGAGTTCGGTGAGACCGTCGCTCCGGTCGCCCGTCTCTACAAGGCCCACTTCCGACGCAGTCCTGACTTCGGCGGTCTGCAGTTCTGGGCCGGCCAGTTCCGCAATGGCATGACGCTGAACGACATCAGCACTGAGTTCGCTCGCTCGAACGAGTTCACTCAAACCTACGGCTCGCTCACAGACGCCGAGTTCATCGACCTCGTCTACCAGAACGTGCTCGATCGCCAAGCCGACGCGGGTGGCAAGGCATTCTGGCTGGGCCGGCTGTCCAATGGGCTGAGTCGGGGCGCGATGATGGTCGAATTCTCCGAGTCACCAGAAAACGTCGAGCGAACTGACGGCGAGATTCGCGCCACAATGCTGTATCTCGGAATGCTTCGTCGGGCTCCGGAATCGGGTGGTCTGGTGTTCTGGGCCGACTACATCGATCGCGGAGAGCCCTACGGCAATGCCGTCGCCGGGTTCTTGGCATCCGACGAGTACCGCAGACGAATCGAAGGCCTGTTCAGCGAAACGCTGCCCCTCACCGGAGAGGCATCGCGGACGGCGGTGACTCGTCCGGCCCTGGTACTGAAGATCGACAATCATCCGCGAGCACGACCGCAGGCTGGAATCAACCAGGCGGACATCGTGTGGGAGGAGCTCGTTGAAGGCTCGATCACCCGCCTGGCCGCGGTCTTCCACGAGCAGACACCGGCCCGCGTCGGACCGGTGCGATCGGCGAGAACTGGCGACATCCCGCTCGTCTCCCAACTGAACACACCACTCTTCGGAGCGTCGGGCGCCAACAGCGGCGTGCTGAACGCCCTCGCCAGCGCGCCGGTGGTGAACGTCAACGCTCTCGTGGCCGGCGGCTACGCCCGCGACACCGGCCGACGCGCACCACACAATCTGTTCGCGAACCCGCTGACCTTGTGGGCCTACGGGCAAGGCGTCGCCGGGACTCCGCCCCAACTGCTTCGATACCGCTCCCCCGGTGCTCCGGCAGCGGGAGCGACGTCGGCCGGTGTCGACATCGACTTCGGCAACACTGCGGTGACATACCGCTGGAACGGCGTTGGCTGGCTTCGCACGCAGAACGGCACCGTGCACAAGGACAGTGCCGGTATTGCCGTGGCGCCGCCGAACGTGATCGTGCAGGTCACCAGCTACGGCATCAGCGGCGCCGACGCGGAATCCCCGGAGGCGATCACGCTCGGCTCGGGCGTGGCGTACATCTACAGCGCTGGCAAGGTGATCGAAGGCACATGGAGCCGGGGGACAGCCACCGAGCGAATCGTGTACCGCGACGCCGGCGGTGCGGAAGTGCTCCTGACCCCGGGCCGCACCTGGGTGGAAATTGCACCCCCCGGCACCGCCACCCCCCGCTGACGCCCGAAGGCGATCCTTGGATGTTGTGAGCCCAGCGAGCAACTCCAGGTACGCCGAAGGCGTACACCCGGGGTTGGGAGGACTCAGACCGTGACGGGATGAGGCGTGAACTCGAGCCGGCCGTGGTCGAGTTCGGGCAAAACGTAGCGGGCGAAGAGATCACACTCAGCGGCATGGGGGTACCCCGAGAGAATGAAGGCACCCATGCCGGCTGCTTCGAGTTCTCGAATCTTGCCAAGCACCTGATCGGGATCGCCGACAATGGCAGCTCCGGCACCCGATCGAGCCCGGCCAACACCGGTCCACAAGTGACGATCGGCGTAGCCATCATCATCTGCGCCGTCTCGCAGCTCGGCCTGGCGAGATACACCGGCTGATGCCGAGTCGAGCGAGCGCTGGCGGATGGCCTTGCCCTCGTCATCGTCGAGCTTGGAAAGCAGTCGACGGGCAGCGGCGCGAGCCTCGTCCTCGGTCTCTCGGACGATCACGTGACTTCGCCACCCATATCTCAGCGACCGGCCCTTGGCTGCCGCCCGGGCGTCCATGTCGGCCTTGACCTCGGCCACCTTCGGCGTGACATCTGGCCACATGAGAAAGACGTCGGCCCCAGCTGCCGCGCACTCTCTTGCTGCCGGTGAAAGTCCGCCGAAGTAGAACAGCGGGCTCTTCCCCGAGACGGTCCGTGCCCGGGGCGGGTCGATCTTCAGGTTGATGAAGTCGCCCTGGAAGTCGACCGATCGCCCATCGAGCAACTCCCGCAAGCAGTACATGATCTCGGTGCTTCGCCGATAGCGAGGCTCGCTCTCCAAGACTTCGCCAGGGACGTCGCTCGAGATGATGTTGATGGTCAGCCGGCCGCCGAGCATTTGGTCGAGCGTCGCCATCTGCCGAGCCACCTGTGGGACAACGAGCTCGCCACAGCGGATGGCAAGCAACATCCGGATGTTGCTGGTCATCGGAGCAAGGCCGGCCGCAAACGTGGTGTTGTCGATGCCAAGGGCATAGCCCGAAGGAAGCAGCACGTTGTCGAAGCCGTAGCGCTCAGCAGTCAGCACGATGTTCCGACAGTGCTCGAAGGTACTCACCAACGAGGGGTCGGGCTGGCCGAGAAACTCGTAGTCGTCGTCACACAGTGCGCTGAACCAGGACACTTCGGTGGTCATTGGGGTTCTCCGGTCTTCTCGGTCGTCATCATTTCACTGAGCAGGACCGGGCGGCCCTCCTGGATGCTGCGATGCGCGGCAGCGCCGACAGCAACGGACCAGAGCCCGTCGTCGAGGGTCACCTCGACCTCTTGCTCGCCACGAATTGCCGCCACGAACTTCACGTGCTCAACGAAGCTCGATCCGTGGTGGAGGCCTTCATGAGCGATGGTGTTGTCTTCGATGGTTTCGATCTCGACGTCGCCAATCCGATGCTCGCCACGTCGACCCCGCTTGAGGACCCCAAGCGGAAGGAGCGCTTCCACCTTGCCCTCTGCCCCGACGACGCTGACCTCTTCTTGGTTGTCGGTGGCTTCTGCGAACATGCACAGATCGAGCATCGCTCGCTGGCCGTTGGCGTACTCGACAATGACATACGCATTGTCGAGGATGTCGGGAGTCTTGCCGTCGTATGACTCCTCGAGGTGGTTGACGTCCTGGTTGCCCGAGGCGATCACTCGGACCGGGCGCTCACCAATCAGCAAGTTCATGAGATCGAAAAAGTGACAGCACTTCTCGACAAGCGTGCCGCCGGTGTTTGCGCTGAATCGATTCCAGTCGCCGACCTTCACCAGGAACGGGAACCGATGTTCGCGGATGGCAACCATGTGCGGGGAGCCAACGGCTCCGGCCGAAACCGCTTCGATGAGGGCGGCTACCGGCGGCATGTAGCGGTATTCGAGTCCGACCCAGATCTTGCGATCGGGATTGACGCCGGCCGTCGCACCCGCCAGCTCGATGGCCCGCTGACACTCCTCGACCGTGATGCACATTGGCTTCTCGATAAGAACGTGGACACCCGAGGCGAAGATGTCGCCCAGGAGATCGATGTGGGTGAAGTTCGGACTGGCCAACACCACGGCATCACACAGGCCGCTGGCCAACAGGTCGCGGTGATCGAGGAAGGTGGTGATCGGTTCGTCGCCGCCTGCTGCTTCGATCGCAGCATCAAGAGATGGCTGGTGAGGATCGGCAGCGGCGGTCACGACCGCCCCGTCGACCTCGTTGATGTTCTGGATGTGCTCGATGCCCATCATTCCAGAGCCGATGATCCCGTAGCGGATGAGTTCGGGGGCTGACCTGGCTTCGTTGCCTGGTTCGTGCGTCGTCATAGGAGTCCATTGGAGCAAGTCCTCGACCAAAATGGAACAGCGATTCCCTTTCCAGGTCATTGGCATAGCCTATGGGAGTGCCCGATCTGCTCGATGGCCTCGACATGGCCTCCGTACGACTGTTCCTGACAGCGGCCGAGCTGGGCAGCGTCTCGAAGGCCGCTACGAGACACGGCGTGACGCAGCCATCGGCAACGGCGAGAATCCAGAAGCTCGAGCGAACGCTGGGCCTGCAGCTGTTGGCCAGGGGCCCGACGGGTTCGGTTGTCACACCGGACGGCCAGCAGATCATCGCCAGGTGCCACGCGCTTGTTGCTTCCGCCGCAGCGCTCACCGAAGGGGCCCGCTCATTGCAGGAGCAGGCTGCTCCGACGCTCCGATTGGCAGCGACTGCCGATGTCGCGACCCACCTGATTCCGAGATGGGTTGCCGACGACCCGTTCGATGGGGTCACCATCGAACTGTTCGAGGGTGAGACAGCCGACATCTCCGCGATGGTCCGCAACGGCGAAGTCGAACTCGGGCTGGTCGCCGGCCCTGGCGCTCCCCTCGCAGTGCGATCGGAAATCGTCGACTGGTTTTCTCTCGTCGCAGTCGCTCGGGCTGACCATCCGCTCGCCGGCCGTCGCTCGGTAAGCGGCGCCACCCTCACCGCAGCCGATCTCATTCTTCGCCGGAGGGGGTCGGGCACGCTCGATGTCATCGAGATGGCACTCGCCGAACACGAGCTCGGGGCTGCCGGGCGAACGACTGAGGTGTCGAGCACGGCTGCCGCCAGACTCACGGCGATGAATGGTGGTGGCATTGCCCTCTTGCCCGCTCCGACGGTTGCCGCCGACCTTGCCGCTGGCCGTCTGGTCGAGCTTCGCCTGAGGAATCTCGTGCTGCGGCAGCCGATTCGGTTGGCCTGGAAAGGAACCTCACCTGCCCATCCAGCCGCTCGACGATTCCGCGATCGACTCCGCGATCTCGCAAGACCGACATGACACCCGACAAAGCAAACGCGGCCGAGGCCGTGCTGAATGAGCAGTTGACGATCGTCGGCAGTCGACTTCAGGCCCTGATCTTCGCCGTCGGGGCTGGCGCCATCGGCATCGGTTTGTGGGAACGGTTCGGGTCGCTCACGCTGGTGGTCGTTGTGCCGCTCGTGTTCGCCACGGTGCTCACGCTGCATCGCCGGGTCGAGCTGCATGCCGACCGAGCGGTCGTCCGCCATCAGCTGAGACCAACTCGAACGGTGCCGAGATCAGAGGTTCGAGCGAGTACTGGCCACCGCTATCTGCGCATCGACTCAGCGGAAGCCCGCATCAGGATCGAGGTGCCGGTGGAGATTCGGCCCGAGGTGCGGGAGTGGGCTGAGC
>CAZYLX010000170.1:0-6682 GCA_964648595.1 uncultured Acidimicrobiaceae bacterium | reverse complement strand
GACATCTTCCAGAACTGGGAAGCTCTCAGCCGCAGCTACCCGGACTTCCTGCCCTCGATCATCACGAAATTCCTCAACGCGTCCACCGCTGACGGATTCAACCCATATCGAATCACCAGCGAAGGGATCGACTGGGAGGTCCTCGAGCCCGACAACCCCTGGAGCGGCATCGGCTACTGGGGTGATCATCAGATCATCTACCTCCTCCGGCTCCTCGAATCACAAGAGCGTCATCAACCTGGATGGTTGGCCGCTCAGCTCGGCCGCGCCGTGCACACGTATGCAGACGTCCCGTACCGAATCGTCCCGTTCGAACAGCTCCTACGGAACCCGAAAGCAACCGTGGACTTCGACGAGTCGGCCAGTCGAGCCAGCGCCGAGCTTGTTTCGTCAGTGGGCGCTGACGGCAAGCTGCTGGTCGGCCCCGACGGGCAAGTTCTCCATGTCACGTTCTTCGAGAAGCTCCTCGTTCCTGCGCTGACCAAGTTGTCGAACCTGGTGCTGAGAGGCGGAATCTGGATGAACACCCAGCGCCCCGAGTGGAACGACGCCAACAACGCGCTGGTCGGACATGGACTGTCGATGGTGACCCTCGCCCACCTTCGGCGCTATCTACGCTTCCTCCAGGAGGTCCTCGCCGATCAGACCGAGATGCCACTCGTGTCGGCCGATGTCGTCGAGTGGGCCGAGCACATCGCGGTGACGCTCGAATCGCTCACACCTCCTGCCGACGGCTCGAGCCTCGACGATGAGCAGCGACACCGCGTCATGTGCGAGCTTGGACGCGCCTTCTCGAGCTTCCGATCGAAGCTGTATTCGAACGGTCCGTCGGCGCCAGCAACTATCGATCCCGCGCTCGTCCAACGACTCCTCAGCGCCGCGTTGCTCCACCTCGACGATGCGGTACACACCGCTCGCCGGCCTGACGGTCTCTACGATGGCTACAATCTCCTTCGGTTGGGCGCCGAGGCTGCGAGTGTCGAACGTCTCCCTCAAATGCTCGAGGGCCAGGTCGCGGCGATCACCTCTGGGCTCCTGAGTTCAGAAGAAGTGGTCGAACTGATCGAGGCGATGTATCGATCGGACTTGTACCGGGAGGACGTCGATACCTTCGTCCTCTATCCGGCTCGGGTGAGGCCTCCCTTCACGGAACGCAATCGAGTCCCTCAGGACCGGATCGACAACAATCCACTGCTCGTCGCCCTCCTCGCGCAGGGGACCGATGAGGTGATCGTTCGCGATGCCAGCGGGCAACACCGCTTCAACGCCGACTTCTCGAACGTCAGAGATCTGGACACCGCACTCGACCGGCTGGCCGAGTCACCGCTTGGGCCACTCGTTGCCGAGCATGGGCCGGCCACTCGGGACCTGTTCGAGCACGTCTTCAACCACCACCGATTCACTGGTCGCTCGGCAACGATGTACGCCTTCGAAGGCATCGGATCGGTCTATTGGCACATGGTCGCCAAGTTGCTCGTCGCGCTGCAGGAGCAGATTCTCGGCAGCACCGTCGGCGTGGACGGTACGAACCATGGGGAACCGCGAGCCCAGCTGACCGGTCTCTATGAGCGGGTTCGCAACGGGCTCGGATTCAACCGGACCGCCAAGGAGTACGGAGCATTCCCCACCGATCCGTACTCGCACACGCCGGCCCACTCCGGCGCACAGCAACCGGGCATGACCGGTCAGGTCAAGGAGGAGCTCCTGACGCGATGGGCCGAGCTCGGGCTCACGGTCAACGACGGAGCGATCCGCTTCACCCCCGTGTTGTTGAGCCCCGAGGAGTTCATCACGGAGCCTCAGTCGTTCCGCTTCCTCGACGTTGGTGGAGCGTACGACCAGATCGACCTCGCAGCTGGACAAGCGGCCTTCACGGTCTGCCAGGTGCCGGTGATCGTGCAGGCCACCAGCGGCAGCCCGCACATCGTTGTGTCCCTCGATGATGGCACCGAGATCGACATCGAAGGGTCTTCACTCGACGTCGCGACCTCCCGGCACATCTTCGGACGCACAGGACACGTTCATCATCTGACTGTCGATCTCCCGACCTCGTCGATCATCAGTCGACAACTCGACGCCCTGGCGACTCAGGTGACGGTCGGCTGGCCCAGTACATGACACGAACGAGGAGGCCCTCGTCGATGGCGGCCAGAGCTCTCCGTCGATCCCGGAGCTGCTCGTCGAAGGCGTCGTCACCCATGATCGGGCGAATGGCCGGTTCCCGCCTACTCATCTCCTCGATCCAACCGGCCTGCGCCGTGCGGTACTCGTCGGTGCGATCGTCACTCCCGATCTCGCTGAAGCCTGCCGACCGCAGCAGGCTCGGATAGCTCGTGCGCACTGCGACCGCCGGAGGCCCGACCTCGGCGGCTCGCCGTCGCGCTCGCGTTGTCAGACCTGGCGCCGGCTCAATCGTGAGGAACGCAGTCCGACCGCCGGGACGCAAGACCCGTCTCGAGGCTCTCAACACGGAGAGCTTCGTGCGCAGTCAACACGTGACATCGGTGTGGACCACCGCATCAAAGGACCGAGGAGCGAAGGGCAGATCGCTTCCCTGGCCTTGCAGACCCGATAGGCGTTCCACGATGCCGTCATGCTCGGCCCGCTGCCTTGCGACGAGCACTCCATCGATGATCGGGTCGATGACAACCACGTCGCAACCCGATCCCGATGCCAAGTAGAGCCCCGGCCAACCACATCCCGAACCGATGTCGAGCAGACGCTGACCAGCTCGGATCCGAAGGTGGCGACCAAGATCATCGGCTTGTGACCTCGTCGTGTAGCCGCTGGCGTGATAGTCGCTACCGAGCACCTCGAGTTCACTCTCGATGAGCGCATCGGCTCCCGACGACAGGTAGCGGCCGGCAAAGGTGTCCTGTTCCGATCGGACCATCATCAGGCCATCATCGCAGGCATCGACGACGACTACGGTTCACCCATGGCGTGGACCTGCCCAGACTGCAAGCGTTCCTTTGGCGCGAAGGGCCGGGGTCACATGTGCCAGCCCGGGATCACGCTCGAGGACTATTTCGCCTCTGCTCGGCCCGAAGCCAAGCCGATCTTCGAGGCGGTCAACGCTCACCTGGTCACTCTCGAGGGCGACCTCATCGTCGATCCGCTGAGCAAGATGATCCGGTTCAAGAACGGGCCGACCATCGCCGTTCTGGAATCGAAGACGAAATGGGTGGCGCTGGGATTCACCTTGCGGCGCAAGATCACCAGCAAGCGCTTCTCGAGAAAGGTCACCGAATATCAGGGCAACTTCCACCACGTCATCAATCTGACCGACGCCGGCCAGGTCGATGAGCAACTGCTCGAATGGATGACCGAAGCGTTCTATCGAGGTGATCCGCCGAGTGCCGATCCGATGGTGCCGGACGACATCGACGAGGATTTCCTCGGCTCGTTCGACGGCGACCCCTAGAGCCGGACAGGAATGGCTCGTGGGCCACGGATCGCTCCCTCGGCCCAGGTGACGTCGGCGCTCGGCACCAGCTCGAACATCGGGAGGTGGCGGAGCCAGATCTCGATTGCGATGTTCAACTCGAGACGGGCCAGATCCGACCCGAGGCAGCGATGGATGCCAGCGCCGAAGGCCACATGTCGATTCAAATGGCGATCGATGATCACCTGGTCAGCGTTCTCGAAGACGTCGGGGTCGCGACAGGCGGCAGGGAACGCCATCATCACCGTGTCGCCCTCTTCGACGTCGGTCTCCCCGATTGTTCCGTGCTGCGCGACCGTGCGCCACAGACTCACCGAAGCGAAGGCACGCAGAAACTCGGTGTGGGCAACGGGGCACCCGGATCTCAACTCGTCCCAGATCGGGAACGGGTTGTCGACCCATTGGGGATCGTGGTGATCCCAGTCGATGGTCCAATCATTGACGGGAGGTACTGCCGTCATCAGATGCTCCAGCCGGGCTATTCGACGGTCCAGCCGTCGGGAACCGTGTACTCGCCGACGACCTGATGGGTCTCCTCATCCTGCTCTGCATCGGGTAAGTGCTGCCACAGCAGCAGTTGATTGCCCCACGGGTCGAGGAACGAGGCGTTGGCCCCGCCGAACTCGGTCCAGAAGTGATCGCGCCACAGAATCTCTCCACCCATGCGACCAGCAGCCTCGAGAATTCGATCGAACGAGTCATCTTCGCTGACCAGGATCCAAGCCCGCGTTGCCCGACCGCCAGGGTTCAAGTTGTGGGGAGCCGGCGGCTCCTCGACAGGGTGGGGCCGCATGTTCGCTGCGTTCGAGATACCCATGTGGAGGTTGCCGGTCGGCCCCTGTGACCCATCGTCGACCTTGAAGTTCTGCCCCGGGATGATGCGATGGAACACGCCAGGAATGCGCTCCTCCACCTCCCAGCCGAAGACCTCGGTGTAGAACGTGTTGGCGACATCGACATCGCTGACGGGGAAGTCGACGAACACAAGGGCGTTGGGATAGGTCATGACACTCCTGAACGGGGGCGGTCTGTTGGTCTGACCTTAGTGGTGAGGCGGCACAGCGTTTGAACTGACCGAGCTACTGCACAGACCAACGAGCAACCGCCGGCACGTTGGCCCGTCTGCGCAATGCCTGACCGGCAGCGAGCGCTTCTTCGACGAGATCGGCAACGTCGAGCGCCGTGACGGCACCGTCGCGAACCACCTGCTGACCAGCCACGAAGACGGAGTCGACCGAGCGCCCATCACTGCCCCATACCAACTGCAAGACCGGATCAGGGCTCGGGGGAATCCACTCAACGCGGGAACGATCGTGCACGACGAGGTCGGCCTGCTTGCCGACTTCGATCGAACCGACGCGATCATCGATCCCGAGGGCCTCCGCTCCCCTGATCGTGAGCAACTCCAAGGCATCGTGGGCGCCGAACACCGTCGGGTCCATGGCCGTGTCCTTCGCAATTCCCGCGAACAGCGCGGCCGTCCGGAGACCGTCGACCTGATCGCCGGCGTTCTCAGAATCGCACCCGAGGGCGAGCCGCCCTCGCCGTTTCCAGACATCGAGGTGACGGAATCGCCTCGACAACCCCTGGCCCAGTCGCAGGTACGCCCACGGGCAGGAGACGACACCGGTGTCGGAGGCCAGCAGGATCTCGAGCTCGTCATCATCGAGATGGACGCCGTGGCCGATCGCGAGATGGGGGCCGAGAACGCCGAGCGATTCGAGGTGGACCAGCGGTGCCTTGCCCGTCGCCGCGACGTACTGCTCGGTGTCGCTGGTGCTCGGAGACAAGTGGAAGGTCATGCCAACGTTCCGAGCTCGAGCCAGTTCGGTCGCCTGCACAACGAGCTCATCGGACATGAGATCGTGGCCAACCAAGGTGACCCAGCTGCTGATGAGGCCACCATCGGCCAGATCAAGCGAGACCCTCTGGCGATCGAGCACCTCGTCGACCGACCCAGTGAACGGCCCTTCCTCGATGTCCCAGCCCCAGGTGCCGAGCGTCAGCCGGGCACCAAGCCGAAGCGCCGCTGCCTTGATGCGGTCGGGGTTGGCGACCGTCCCGGCCTCGAAGGTCGTTGTGATGCCGTTCGTCAACGACTCGGCCAGCGTCAGGGTGGCAGAGAGTTCATCGTCGTCACCGGTGTGCTCACCGTGGATCGGGACGACCCAGGTGAAGATCGCCTCTCCCGGTGCGAGATTGTCGGGAATCGACGACTGGATCAATCGATCACCGGTGAGGTGTTGATGGCCGTTGATGTAGCCCGGAAGAACGAGGTCGGTCGCCGATCCGGTGATCTGATGATCCGGATACGCGGGCCGCATCGCGTCGAACGCTCCGACCCGAGCGATCGTGTCGCCTTGGATGACAACGGCACCGTCGCCGATGACGTCACGCTCGCCGTTCATCGTGACGATCGTGCCCCGGACGATCGTGGCCGGGGCGGAGCTCTCTGGTGCGTTCACCGGCTCAGTCTGCCTGTGTGGGACGAACATCGCCGGATCGATCGAAGCGTGGTATCCCGGGATGAGCGGAGGAAGCCGAGGGCGGGCGCGTCAGCCGACGCTGCCCCCGAGATTGTGGAAAGCGACGCCGACGTGGATCGCGACGCCCGCCGCGAGGCCGTCTTCATTGAGGCGCATGCGGTTGGAATGCAGCGGAGAAGCGGTGGCCGGGTCATCGACGTCGGCGGGGCAGACACCGATGGATGCCATCGCGCCTGGTCGTTGGGCAAGCAGGTAGCTGAAGTCTTCGGCCGCCATGATGGGCGTCGGCATGTCCACGTACCGACCGGGGCCAAGGGCAACGTCGGCAGCAGCAGCCATGTCGCCGACCTCGGAGGCGTGATTGATCGTTGGGGGATAGCCATGCACCAGCTTCGTGTGGCAGGTGCACTGGTGCGACTCGGCGACCGAATGGGTGATCTCCTGCAGGCGCTGATGCACCAGGCCTCGAGTCTCCTCGTCGAATGTTCGAATCGTGCCTTCCAGGAAGGCGGTCTCGGGGATGATGTTCGTGGTCGTGCCGGACTCGATGTGCGTGACGCTGACGACGGCGGGATTGAAGGTATTGATGTTGCGTGCCACCATCGTCGAGATCGCCGGCACCATCGCGCAGGCCGCCGGAATGGGGTCGATCGTCATGTGCGGAGCCGATCCGTGGCCGCCGCTGCCGGTGATCGTGACGTGGAACTCGTCGGCGCTGAATTCGAGCCGGCGTTGGGCCTCGACGGCCTCG
>CAZYLX010000169.1:0-6695 GCA_964648595.1 uncultured Acidimicrobiaceae bacterium | reverse complement strand
ATGTAGTGCCCGATCATCCGGGCATGCATCATGACCGCCGTCTGTTCTGGCGATCCGGCGTAGAGACCCGACCAGTGATCGATCACGGCCATGGCCTGCTGGGAAAGCTCGCATTCTGAGAACAGTTCGGCAAGCGAGCGCGTCGCCCACTCGTCATAGGTGGGTCGGTCCTCGCCGAATATCAGTCGGCTCTCCTCAGCCACAGCGCGCAACACCTTCAGGCAACGCTCTATACCGGCCCTGTCCTGCGGGAAGTGCTCGACGAGCCGCTGTCGATAGTTATCCCAACCAGCCGGTACCTGAAAGGTGAAGTCGGGAAACACCAGGGTGTCGAAGGCGTCACGGTCCATCGGACGGAAGTCGAGTCGGTCGTCGATTCCCAGACCATGAAACACCTGGGTGAACAACTCACCCGGCCCGCATTCGCCGATGTAGTGGACGCCGACGTCGAACTCGTACCAGTCGTCGCCGTGGTGTCGGCGAAACACCTGAGTGTTCCCGCCGGCCACGTCGTGACGCTCCAGGACGAGCACCCGCTTGCCAGCGCCGGCCAGGCAGGCGGCAGTTGTAAGGCCGCCCGGGCCGGAGCCGACGACGACGGCGTCCCAGGTCTCGGAGTCAACGGTTGTGGGCATTAGTGATCACCTCGAGTTGTGGAAAGCTGTTCGCCTTCGTCGGCGGGTAGCCAGGTCACTCTGTCCAGCCATGTCCACAGCTCACCGACCTCTTCGATGCGTCCTTCGACGAGACCGTCGACCTCCTGCTGCGTATCGTCGGCGAGTCCCTTGCGGGTGGGGTAGTTGAGTGGGACCCAGTTGATGAGCCAGTTGCTATGCGACTTGGGGTTGGTTGTCGTTGTGCCATGTGGCTGCGAACTCGGCGGGTGTGAGGTCGCCGTGAGCGGTGTGTGGCCTGTTCATGTTGTAGTCGATCCGGTGGTCTTCGATGAGTACCTGGGCTTCGAGCAAGCTGTCGAAGCGCCACATGTTGAGCAGTTCGTCGCGTAGGCGTCCGTTGAATGATTCGATCCATGCGTTCTGCCATGGTGATCCGGGATCGATGTAGATCGAGTCGACAGTGTTGAATCGGGCCCAGTCAGCGACGGCGTGAGCAACAAACTCGCCACCATTATCGAACCGCAAATAGGTCGGTGTGCCGTGTCGGGCGGCGAGCCGGTCGAGCGTCTCGACGACCCCGTCGGCGTCGATCGAGCGGGCAACGTCGATCGCCAAACATTCCCGGGTGTATTCGTCGATCACGTTCAACATTTTCAACGTTCGTCCGTCTTCGGTGGTGTCGAACTGGAAATCGAGGGCCCACAACACGTTCGGCCGGATCGGGCACATCGCCCCGACGTTGACGCCGATCCCGGCCAGACAATGCTTGCGACGACGTCGCGGCACGCGCAGCCCGTTCAGGCGCCACAGCCGTTTCACTCGTTTGTCGTTGACCGCCCAGCCGGCACGACGGGCTGCTTTGGCTGCCCGCCGCCATCCGTACCAGGGTTTCGTCTTGGAGAAGGCGATGAGGAACTCGACGAGTCGGGCTTCGTCGTCGCTGGGCGGTGTCGGGGCGAGGCGTTGGGTTGAGCGTGGCTGGCCGATGACTTGGCAGGCACGGCGTTGGGAGACCCCGAACTGGTCACGCAGCATGTTGACGGCGCTGCGTTTCCGGTTCGGGGTCAAAATTCCCCCTTGGCGACCTCGCGGAGCATGTCGATGTCCAACGCCTGGTTGGCGACGAGTTTCTTCAGTCGGGCGTTTTCGCCTTCGAGTTCCTTCAACCGTTTGGCGTCGTTGGCCTTCATACCGCCGTATTGGGCGATCCAGCGGTGCCAGGTTGATGGTGTGATCTCGAGTGTCCGGCAGACTTCGTCGAGTTCTTGGCCGGTGGCTTGGAGTCTGTTGCCTTCGGCGAGTTTGCGGATGATCTGTTCCGGGGTGTGACGCCGGCGATTCTTGGTCATGGTGTTCATGTTCCTCTCAAGCCCCCTTCGGGGGCAATCGAGTCGCACAACATCTGGATCAGAAACCGGGCCTCAGCTCACCTGGACCAGACATCGGGGCCCACTCACTGACATTGACCCGACCGTTGTGCTCTGGTTTACTCGGACACTCAACCTCGGCCTCAGCCTGCAACGAGCCGCTGGCACCACCCAGCCCGACCCAAAGCAATGGGCGGCTCTCATGCACACAATCACCGAGAGTTTCGGAACTGAGGGATCAGAACCATGACTACTGTCGAACCCCGCCACTATGGCTTGCCCGACGATGCCGTGATCCAAGGCTCCATCAGGATCGTGACCGACCACGCCCCAAGGATCTTCACCTGGCAATACGATCGCGAAGGAGATCGTCTCGTCACGCTCTACAACAAAGCAATGTCATCTCAATGGAACTCGGTGACCGAACTCGACTGGGCCGCCGAGGTTGACCCCGAACGCCTGGTCGCGACATCGCAGCAAAGCCAAGGCCTTGTCTCTCTGGCCCGCACAGCCAAGGAACTGCCCGGCTCTCCGTTCAACAACTGGAATGAAGCCGAGTTCAGCCAGCTCGGTATCGAATCGTTCAAAGCCACCCTCAGCCAATTCATGCACGGTGAGCAAGGCGCCATGATGGTGGCCGCCAAGATCGTCGAGACAGCCCCCTGGATCGACGCAAAGTACTACGCATCAACTCAGACGACGGACGAAGCACGCCACACCGAGGTCTTCGCAAAGTACCTCCACACAAAACTTGGCGATGCCTACCCCATGAACCCGTATCTCGATGGTCACATCACCGCACTTCTTGAAGACAGCCGTTGGGACATTGCCTATCTCGGCATGCAGATCGTCATCGAGAGCCTCGCTCTTGCGTCGTTCGGGATCATGCTCCACGAAACCGAAGAACCCTTGCTTCGAAAGCTCCTTCGATATGTCATGGCAAACGAAGCCCGCCACGTCGCCTTTGGGGTTCTGAGTCTCAGCGAATACTACGAAGATCTCACCGAACCCGAACTCAAGGACCGGCAAGAATTCCTCGCTGAGAACACCGTCCGCAACCGTGACCGAACCACCACTCCAGAGATCTGGGAGCGGCTGGGCATGAACTTCGAGGTCGCCGCTCCCGCACTCCATGAAGCCGCTGCGAAGACCGACATGAGCGTCTTCAAGAACTTCCAGAAGGGCTTCAACGCCAAACTGGTTCCCAACGTCCGCAAACTCGGACTCCTGGATGCCAACAACGGGCACCTGCGCAAGCTCTGGGACGAAGCTGGCCTCATGAAATGGGAATTCGCTGACGACACCGCCAGCGACTACGAGAGTTACGACGCAGTCGCCGCCGATCGTGCCGCGAACCAACAGACCGAACGAAGCAACGAACCCGAGCACGCCTAGCCAGTCGGACCCAAACAATGAATGAAACGATCGAAGAAACTGCCAAGCTCGTCAACGCGTTCATCGACCAGTATCGGAACCCGGACATCACCGTCCGGGACTGGTGGCAGCGCCTCGCCGACAACCGGCTTCTCAACACCACACTCCCCGTCGAGGCTGGCGGACGATCGTGGACCACAGCCCAAGCCACCGCCGCGAACAATGTGCTAACCGACAGACGTGTCGTCGGACCACCGAGTGGGCTGGGCATGATGCTCGCCGCACCAACCATCGCAAAGCACGGCACACCAGACCAGGTCACCGAATGGTTGCCCCCAATTCTCAACGGGACCGAGTCGTGGTGCCAGCTGTTCTCCGAGCCCGGCTCCGGCTCCGACCTCGCAGGGCTACGAACCCAAGCTGTCCGCGATGGCGACGAGTGGGTCATCACCGGGCAGAAGGTCTGGACCTCAATGGGCGCCGAAGCAGATTGGGGACTCCTCATCGCCCGCACCAACCCTGATCTACCGAAGCACCAGGGCATCACGTACTTCGGATTCCCAATGAAACAGCCGGGCGTCGAGGTTCGGCCGCTGACCGAGATGACCGGCCGGGCGATCTTCAACGAAGTCTTCATCGAAGAAGCCCGCGTGCACAACGACCACCTTCTTGGCGGGCTTGGCAACGGCTGGAAGGTCGCAAACTCCACCCTCACCTTTGAACGAGCCAGCATCGGCGCAAGTCATGCTGGCGGTGTTGGCACCGCCTCGCCCGGCGTGCTGGCTGGCCACCTCGACCAGCCGGTCGGAACCTTCCTTGGCAAACGAGACGGGCTCACCGTCTCAACCGTTGGGCGTCGGGTGCTGAACCTCCTTCACGATCACGCCGAACGAAACGACGTCGCCGCCGACGCCACGGTCCGACAAGACCTCGCCCAGCTCCACATCCTCCACCGCATCGCTGGACTGACGGGCGCACGCAGAAGCGCGGAACGCAAGCCACCAGCAGCGCTCGGCGCCGGTGTCGATGGGAACCTGGCGAAACTGCTGAACACCGAGCAACTCAAGCTCGCTCGCAAACTCGCCGGATCGATCCTCGGCCCTGATGCGGGCCTCGTTGGTGAGGGCGCCGCTACGGAAGGATTCCTTCAAGAACTCATCTTGTTCTCTCCGGCCCCGTCCATCTACGGAGGAACCGATGAGATTCAACGCAACATCATCGGCGAACGAGGACTTGGGCTACCCAAGGAGCCGGGCCCGAGCCGAGACACGCCGTTCAGCGACCTGCCCAAATAGGTCACCGCCCACCCATTTGCCCAGCAAACCGACCGATCCGAACTGATGAGGATGACCACATGGAACCAATTCGCTACGTAGAGCTGCTCAACCAGCGATACCAGATGCAAGGGTTTCCGCCCTACCAGTGGACGGTGAACCAACCAGCCACACTAGCAAACCTCCGCAAACCACTATCGCAATGCCGCGTCTCGGTGCTGACATCTGGTGGGGTGTCGCACTGCACGATGCCGGCGTGGAATCCCGACGCACGCAACGACTTCCGACTCGACCCAGTTGAGCAAGGGTCGATCGGAACAGACTTTCAAGTCAATGACAGCTACTACGACACCGCCGACGCCCAGCAGGATGTGAACACGGTGTTCCCGATTGACCGGCTGCGAGAGCTGGCTGCCAATGGCCAGATCGGGTCGGTCGCTCCCCGCCTTTGGAGCGGTTTCATGGGACGGATCTACAAACGCACACACGTCACCGAGGTGGCGGCACCCGCTTGGGCCGAAGAGCTCACGGCCGACGAGGTCGACCTCGTATTGCTCGTTCCCGCTTGACCTTTGGATCACCAGACAGTTGGTCTGGTATCGAGAGCAGTCGAAGCAGCAGGAATACCAACCGTGCTGGTGTCAACCGGTCGGGATCTGACCGAGTTGGTGTGCCCACCACGTTCGCTTTTCGTGAATTTTCCGATGGGGAATCCATTCGGCCCGGCCGGAGATCCGGAGACCCAACGCTCGATAGTGGCGACAGCGCTCGAACTCGGGGCCTCGGCTGAGCCATACGGAACGATCGTTGACCTTGGCCTGGACTGGCGAACCGACTTCACCCAGAAGACAACGATCTCGCTGCTCAACAACCTGTGATGGGCAACGTCTACCGTTCTTGGCACCAAGCAACCGAACCGAAGGAGCCGAGAGGAGTCCCAGTCACGCCGGCACTGTTGCGTTAAGGGATCGACTCGTTGCCCGGCCAGGGTGTCGCGATGACCCATCACCGGAACCAGTCACCACCCGTGGATCGTTCCGCCTTCGCCAGCTACCGGTTCCCACCCGAAGTAATCATGCTGGCAGTCCGCTGGTACCTCCGATACGGACTCTCCCACCGAGACGTCGAAGAACTCCTGATCGAACGCGGCATCGAGCTGGATCACGTCACCATCCACCGCTGAGTCCAACACCTCACGCCCCTACTGATCGACGCCGCCCGGCCTGTGGGGGCCGAATACTCGGTCGGGGACTGTTGCGTTGAGTTCTCGGCACCACATGCTTGGCGACCAGCCTCTTCAGCGAGATCGGTACACGTCCCGACGGTGACCGACCCGCACGACTTGGATCACGAGCCGCTCGTCGATCACCTCATAAAGGATCCGGTAGTCACCAATACGAACCCGATAAACCGAATCCTCCCCCGCCATCGCAACACACCCAGGTGGCCCCGGATCATCAGCGAGAAGGTCAATAGCTGCACGAACTCGCAACTGCTCCTTGCGCGGCAATTTGGCGATGGACTTGATCGCCCGTCGAGCGATCTCTACCCGGTACTCGCTCACCCGAGTCCAAGAGCGGACTTGACCTCATCCCAGGGAACGTAGTCGTCCTCGGCGCGCGCGGCGTCAAGCTCGCGCCGGTCCTCAACATCATCCGCGGCATCAACAAGCACATCGAACGCGTCCGCATCCAAGATCACCGCGACTCGGCGCCCACGACGCGTAACCGAGACCGGCTCGCCAGAACGACGCGCTTCCTCAATGACCTCAGCGAGCCGATTCCTAGCATCACTAACTGCCACCTCGTTCATGTACGAATCGTACAACAAGCAAGACACGAAGGCAATCGGGACTGTTGCGTTGAGCGATTGGCTCATCGCCCGGCAAGGGTGTCGAGATGATCATCGCCGGAACCTGCCACTCCCATAGGATCGTTCCGCGTTCGCCGGTTTCCGATTCCCACCCGAGGTGATCATGCTCGCTGTCCGCTGGTACCTCCGCTACGGACTCTCGTATCGAGACGTCGAAGAACTCTTGGTCGAGCGTGGCATAGAGGTCGACC
>CAZYLX010000168.1:0-6747 GCA_964648595.1 uncultured Acidimicrobiaceae bacterium | reverse complement strand
AACATGAACGCGGTGACCCCAAGCCCCGTCCCCCTGTCTGCCTCGATCTATGTGGCCGGCCACGGAGGCCTCGTTGGCTCCGCCATCCTCCGAGCCCTCGATGCCGCCGGATATCACAACATCCTCACCGCCACCCGAGGCGAACTCGACCTCCGCCACCAGTCCGCGGTCGACACCTGGTTCGCGGCCAACCGGCCAGAGTACGTCTACCTCGTTGCCGGCACCGTCGGCGGCGTCTACGCCAACTCCACCCGCCCCGCCGAATTCCTCTACGACAACCTCATGATCCACGGCACCGTCGTCCACGCCGCCCACGAAACCGGCACCACGAAACTCCTGTACCTCGGCTCCAGCTGCATCTACCCCCGCCACGCCAACCAACCAATCAACGAAGACCAACTCCTCACCGGCCCCCTCGAACCAACCAACGAGTCCTACGCCCTGGCCAAGATCGCAGGCATCAAACTCTGCTCCAGCTACCGCAAGCAATATGGATCAGACTTCATCTCCGCCATGCCAACCAACCTCTACGGCCCGGGCGACAACTTCGACCTCACCGCCAGCCACGTCATTCCCGCTCTCATGCGCAAATTCCACGAAGCCAAGATCGCCGGAAACAACGAAGTCCAGATCTGGGGCACCGGCTCGGCCATGCGCGAATTCCTTCATGTCGACGACCTCGCTTCGGCCTGCCTGTTTCTCATGGACAACTACTCCAGCGACGTCCACATCAACGTCGGCACCGGTGAAGACCTCTCCATCCGCTCACTGGCCGAACTGATCCGCGAGATCGTTCACCCCGGCGCCGAACTCGTCTTCGACACCACAAAACCCGACGGCATGCCCCGCAAGGTCCTCGACGTCGGAAAACTCCACGACCTCGGCTGGAAACACACCACCGAACTCCGAGACGGCATGCAGGCCACCTACCAGTGGTTCATCGAACACCAGGACACGCTGCGAGGCGTCTGAGCCCGATCAGGCTCCAGCCGCGAGTTCTGACCTCAGCGTCAGGTCCGAATGGCGGAGGGGTCAGTGTTGCGTTCGGCCCGCTTTGCGGTCGCCCATTTCGGGCGGGCAAGAGCAGCGGCACTTCGAAGCGTGACACTCCCGCTACGCGACGAACGGCCGCCCCGGAATGATCGGTCCTGAACCAACGCCCGGGCCAAGCGGGTCCGGCCACCACGAACGTCACCGACCACGTAGGCGTCGAGACCATCGAGCATCAATCGGCGGGCATGGCGTCGCCGCAGCGCTCGCTCGATGACCTCCCGCTCGGCACTGGAACGGCCCTGTTCCAGCAGCTCTTCGTACATCTCGATGTCGTGCTCCAGGGTGCCGTCGGCGCTCGACAGGCTCTCGGAGTGCTGGCGATACAGCACCGTGGGCGTCGGCGCACCAATGACCGTGCACCCGGCGCTCAGCATGCGAATCCAGAGCTCCCAGTCCTCGTTCTTCCGCCGTTCGGAGAACCCGCCGACCTCGAGGTACGTGGAGCGGGCGAACACGCAGCCCGAGAACAGGTAGTTGAAATCGAGAAGCTGGAGCAGCTGCTCATCCGGAGCGGGAATCGGGAACAACTCGGTCGAACCGGTCGGGCCCAGCTGTTCTCCGGGATACCAGCGCAACGTCGACGGCGTCACCAGCGAGCGATCGTCCTCGAACAAGGCAAGCATCACTTGCAGATGATCCGGGAACCAGGCATCGTCGGCGTCGAGCAGCGCAAGAAGCTCACCAGAGGCAACCTCGCCAGCCGATCGACGAGCGGCCCCGAGGCCACCGTTCACCGGTTTGTCGATGATGGTCAGCGGAAGACGATTGTCCCACGCTCTGGCCACCTCGAGCGTGCCATCGGTCGAGCAGTCGTTGACGACGATGACCTCGGTCGGGGAAACGATCTGCCCGACCACCGAGGCCAAGGCTGTGTGCAAGAACTGCTCACTGTTGTAGGCCGGGACGATGACGCTGATCGACCGATCCGGTTGCCCCGCGCCCATTCGTTACCTCGGTCTCCGGTTGGCCCCGGATGGAGGCCGGTCGCCACGAGTCGACTTCGACGGGCCGCCACCACGCTGCTTGGGGTTGCCAGACTTCGGTCCGCGGTTCGGGCCGGCGTTTGATCCGCGGTTCGCACCGGTCTTTGACGCAACACTCGTGCCAGCCTTCGACCCGCCACCGGTATCAGCCTTCGATCCGCCACTGGTATCAGCATTCGACGCACCGTTGGTCCCTGCCTTCGCGGCAGCACCCACCAGTTCCGACGGGCTCTCAGCATCCGACTCGGAATCAACCGGCTCTTCGTCGTCCTTCGACTCAGAAGGTGACGCATCAGCTTCTGCATCGGCGTGAGTCTCGGAGTCGGCCGAAGACGTCTTCCCACCACTCGCCTTCGCCTCCGCAGCAGATGACGCACGCCTACGGGCACGGCGACGCAATTCCGACGGGCTCTGCGCATCCGACTCGGAATCAACCGGCTCTGTGTCACTCTTCGTCTCCGAAGGTGAGGCATCAGCTTCTGCATCGGCGTGAGTCTCGGAGTCGGCCGAAAGCGTCTTTCCACGACTCGCCTTTGCCCTCGCTGCAGCCGACGCACGCCGACCGGCACGGCGCCGAGCGGCCGAATCGATGAGGGCAAAGAATCCGATGCCAACAGCGGCCATTACCAACCCCGCGGCCACGCCGGCCTGAATCAGCTTCGGCGCCAACGACTTGGCTTCGGTGCTGCCGTTCACGACGATGTCGGAGTCGAGCGCTGCAAGTGCAGAAGCAGATTGCGACAAGGTGTCGAGCTGCCCGAGTTCGCTGAACTGATACCCAGCCAGCTGCGCCGCCAGCTGCTCGTACTCACGGCTCGGTCCCGCGAGTGCCGCGACCCGAGCACGCAGGCTCAGCTCGGCAGCCGTGGGAGCGACACCGATCGGGCGGGCATTGATCAACACGGCAAGATCGGTCTGTGCCTCGGCATGGAGGATGTCCGGGCTGACCCCGCCGGCAGCCACCGTGAGCTCATCTTGGCGGACTCGAATGGTCACAACCGCAGACTGATTCGTCTCCTGGGTCGCAGCGGCCCGGGCCTGATCCTGACCGATCACGAAATCAAGAGCCGCACGGCCGGTGGCGGCAGAAGCTGCCTCTGCATCTTCAGGCGTTGATGCCTCAGCAACAATCTCGACGGTGTCGCCTCCTGCGGTCGCCCGCTCGACCACCACCACGAAATCCGAATCCAGGGTGAGGCCGGTCTCTTCCTCGACCGCGGCGACCACGGGGTCGATGTCGACGGCCAGAATCAGGTCGTCGACGACGTTCCCGAGCTCATCATCGGTGCGATCCTCTCGCAGCAGCTGGGACGTGAACACATAGGTCGTGCTGAGGTAGGTTTCGTCCTCATCCGCGGCGAACAGCACGGCAATCGTCGCGGCCCCAGCCACCGCGATGATCAGTAGCAGCAACCGCAAGGTCGTCATCTTCACTCGGTTGAACATCAACACCATTCGCTCCGATTCGCTTCACTGTTGAGCACAAGCGCTCTCGCCTCTGCCAAAACTAGGGTCATGACGCCATCTCCTGCGTGAGCCGATCAACCTCTGGCGTGGGCCGAACAGCTCGGTTCAACTCCGTCGCAGAGAGCCACGCTACGGGGACCAGCATGTACATGATCGGCGTGACGCCGGTGACGAGATTCTCCGTGAACAGCTGGAGAAACACCGACAGTGCCGCGGCTGCGGCCGCTGTTGAAATCACCGTGTGTTCTCGATCGAGCGACAACGAGAGCGATCTGCCGAGAAGTCTCCATGCCGCCAAGACCACAAGTAACAGGCCGCTCAGCCCGATGACGCCGGCCTCGACGAACGCTTGAACGAATGAGTTGTGCGGAGGCAGTCCGACACTCGTGACCTGCTCGACGGTGTCCAGCCCGATGCCGGTCACCGGATTCGATCCGGCCAGCGGAAGCACCTCGACCCAGTATCCCACTCGCCACTCCATGGAGTTCGGGTTCTCGTAGGTGATCGTTGGATCGTCGGGTGCCGCCAGGTCAGCCAGCCGAGTCACCGTTGACGGGTTCACCAGCACGACAAGGACGGCGGCGATCGCCAGGCTGACGAGGAGTCGACGATCGAGACGCATACCGATGACGATCAATCCAAGAACCAACGACCCCCAACCGGCCCTCGCATAGGTGAGAACGATGATGCCAACGCACGACACGAACACAAGGCCGGCAAAGAAGCGCTTGGCCCCCCCATATCGGAGGAACACTGGAGCCGCGATGAGGGCGGCAACAACCAAGTACGTCGCGAACGGGTTCGGGTGCACAAAAGGCCCGTCGATCCTCACCAAGCCCGACACCGGGTCGACAGTGCCGGTCGAGACCGCCTGCACGATCGCTGTCGCGATCGGGATGATGAGGCCAACTGCACCGGCAGCAAGAAACTGCCAGATCGCGTGCGGCTCCCGTCGAAACACCTGCTCGAGCACCATGAAGAACACGGCAACCGACCAAACCTTGAGCGAGCCTGTGAAACTCAGGAACGGGGTGATCGATCCCGGTGCGCTCAACGTGATCGCCGTGGCGTACAGAAAGAACGCGATCGACAGTTTCGACACGCTCTCCAGGCGCCCGCTTCGCAGACGGTCCAAGAGCCAGACCCCGCCGACCACCAGCACCAACAAGCCGATCGTGCTGCCCGGTTGGAACAGCTCGAGCTCGTCGAAGACCAAGTCATCCAGTGCAGGACGCAGGACGAGAACAGCGATGAGGAACCACCGCATGCGGATGAAGGACATGACCGCCAAGCCCAGGGCTCCGACGGCGACTCCGATCTCCACCGCAACAAATGGATCGACATCTCGGGCGAGTCGCACCAAGAACGCCAGTGCCAGGCCGATCGGGGCCGCAAGCCCCAGCACCATCCAATCGGGAACTGGCGATCGGCTCTCTTCGACGCCAGATGGCTCTGAGCTGTCGGCGGAAGCCGAGTTGGCCGTTGTTCGACCATCGGCGCTTCGGGTCGAGACGGCGTTCATTGAACGACCAGGGTATCCGTCTCCACGACCGAGCCCGTTTCGAGTCCCCAGGCCTCCAGGTACTGCGACGCGATGCGATCCCACTGGTAGTTCTGTCGTACGTGGTCGGCGCCCTGCAGTGCCAACTTCTCGGCTTCTCTTGGATCGTCGGTCAGTTCCTGCCAGCGGTCGACCAAGGCGTCGAGGTTGCCCTCTTCGTACAGAGCGATCGAACCCATGGTCGTCGCCCGATTCTCAGGGATGCCCTGAACGAGGCTGCAGATCCCGGCCCCCATGGCTGCGAGTAGAGACGGGGAAGTGCCCTCGACATCGCTCGCAGACACATACATGTAGGCATTCGTGAGCAGCTGTTCGTAGTCCGAGCCGTATCGGAACCCGACGAACCTGACCATCTCACAGTCGTTGGCCAACAGCTCGTCCCGGTAGAGCGATTCACCAGTATCGCCGACAATGACCAGCGGCTTGTCGGTACGTAGCCGCCGATAGGCGGCCACCAAGCCGGGCACGTTCTTCTCGGGAACCAATCTGCCGACGAAGATGTAGTAGCCATCGGTCGTCAGACCCAGGCTGTCGAGCAGCGTTGTCGGCGCGTCGGGATCACGCTGCGGCACATCGGCGCCGTACGCAATGACCGCCGGTTCGATGCCGTGGTGTTCGCGGTAGTAAGCGGCAACCGCTTCGTTGTCGGCGACGACCGTCGCATGGCTGTGCGTACCGGACCACTCCCCCAGACGGTGAGCAGTTCGCTGAACCGGCCCCCACTTGTCGCGCTTCCACTCGAGCCCATCAACCGACCACAAGATGCGCGCACCCGACAGCCGTATCAGTGCGACCAACACGCCATTCACACCGTTGTACAAATGCACGGAGCGAACGGACCGCTCGAACAAAAGCATGTGGATCACCGCGCACAGAGCAGCAGTCGGCGTACCCAGCCCGGCATGCCGGTAACTCGGCACATGGACCAGGCGAACGCCGTTGTGATACTTCCGCCGCTCACCACGAGGAACACCCCAGCAGTAGACAACGACGTCATGACCCCAAGCGGCCCAGAAACGGCTCGTCTTCTCCGCACAGGTCTCGAAGCCGCCGTACAAGGCAGGAAGGCCGCGCGTGCCGATCACGGCAATGGAGCCTGCTGGGCGATCCCGGCTCACGCCGCAGCGCCCTGACGTTCCAAAGCCTCAGCGAACACAACCGAGTACTCCTCGAGCGCGTCGAGCCAGTGAGGCATGTGATCGAATCCGCGAGCCAAGAGCTTCGTGTTCACCAGCTTCTCCGAAGCTGGTCTTGGAGCGAAGTACTCCTCGGCGAAGTAATCGGAACCGACCTTGACAACCTCGATCCGGTCGGACAGGCCGAGCAAGCGAACGAATTCGACCGCAACGTCGTAGCGGCTGCACTCGCCCTCGCAGACCTGGTTGTAGACCCCGTACAGATCAGTCGCCGAAACGACTCGGATGCCGTGAGCGAACGATTTCGTGAACGTCGGCGTTCCGAGCTTGTCATCAACGACGTGCAGCACTTCGGCTCCGCCGGCGATCTGCTTGAAGATCTTGTTGACGAACTTCTTGTCCTTGGTCGGACCTCCGCCCATCATCCAGCCGGCCCGAAACACGAAGTGCTTCTGCGCCAAACGTTGCACGATTCGTTCGCCGTAGTACTTCGACTTGCCATAGATCGACAGGGGATTGACCGCATCGAAGTCGTTGTAGACGTCTT
>CAZYLX010000167.1:0-6756 GCA_964648595.1 uncultured Acidimicrobiaceae bacterium | reverse complement strand
ACAATGGAGGCTGCCCCGATGAACAGCCCGAAGGCGACCGAACCGTCCTCACCAACAGCGCCGTCGAACGCCAGCCACGAGATCGCGACAGAGGCAACCAGCAGCAACGGCCCGATCCAGTGAATACCAGGGGTGGGAACGACCAGGTGTGGACGCCGCAGATGCCAGTCAGAGGGTCGGCCGAGCAGCTGGCGAATCGACAGATCGCGAATCGACAGATCACGGATTGACAGATCGCGGATTGACGGAGCGGTGGACTGGTCTTGGGTCAACGGTCAGCCTCCAGGCCGGTTGGGTACAGAACCATGCACGTTTGAACCTGAAGGCTCACTGAAGCAGTCCCGGGCGGTCAGTTTGCCGAAGGAACCGGAAGATCGATTCGGAAACGGGTGCCGCCGAGCGGAGCGTCTTCGACGCTGACCTTCCCCTGATGCAGCGTGACGATCTCGCTGACGATGGCCAGGCCGAGGCCAGTACCGCCGCTGGCTCGTTGGCGCGATTGATCGAGCCGAACGAATCGTTCGAACACACGCTCTCGCTCGTCGACAGGAATACCCGGCCCGTCGTCATCGATCTCGATACGAGCGATAGCCGAGCCGTCAGAACTGACCGACAGGCGAATCGCCTTGGTCGCGTGCCGTTCTGCATTGTCGACGACGTTGCGGAGTGCACGGGCCAGCTGATCTCGATCGCCCCGGACGACCACGGGCGCGACGTCCGATGCGTCCGCGCTCACCTTTCCCCGGCGCTGCACTCTGGCCGCCTCGGCAAAGAGGAGATCATCGAGCTCAACCCGACCCAAGGACGGCTGAAGCCGGCCCTCGTCGCTCCGGGCAAGATAGGTCAGGTCGTCGATGATGACTTCGATCCGTTCGACTTCGCCGATCACATCTGAAGCCACGGGCTCCCAGTCGTCGGCTGTGCTCGTCTCGACCCGGGCTCGGATGTTGGCGATCGGGCTGCGGATCTCGTGGGACGCGTCGGAAACGAAACGGCGCATGGTGTCTGCTCCCGCATCCAGCCGCCCCAGCATGTCGTTGAGCGTCGAGGCCAACCGGCCAAGCTCGTCATCGGATTCGGGATCGTGCACCCGCTGGCCGTCGCCGAAATCGGCAATCGATTGTGCATCGCGTCGCATGCGGTCAACCGGGGACAACGCCCGGCCGATGACGAACCAGAAGAGCGCACCCCCGATGAGCGCCAGGAGGGGGACCCCAACGACCAAAAGGGCTCGGGCTTCGCGCACGGTTCGGCCGACGGCTTCGACTTCTGACGCGACGACCACCGTCGTGTCCCCGGGGCGAGCAGCCACCACCCGTAGTTCTGAGCTTTCGACCTCATTCTCTCCCGACTCGAAGACGTCCAAGGTGAATGTGGCCGGTGAGCCCAGCGGGATGCCGTCGAGTTGAGCCGGGTCGGCGAAACCCCGGTTTGCCAAGAGATCCCCGTTTGCGCCGAACACGGCAACTGCTGTCTCACGTTGCTTGGTCTCGAGCTGAGTCGCAGGATCGAGCCCGGCGTCAATGGCGTTGGCCCGGTCGGAGGCCAGACCGTCCAGGCTCAGATCGAGATCACGGATGAGTTGGCGTTCGAACAACTGACCGAATGCCAGAGCTCCGAGGACCAAACCGGCAAAGAGGATCGCCGCGCCGATCAAGCTCAAACGGCTCCGAATGGAATGGCGAGGCGAGAACTGGTGCATTGCGTTTCGGATTCGAGTCACGGCGTGGCCAGGCGGTAGCCGGCACCGCGGATGGTTTCGATGGCAGCGATCCCCAGTTTCTTGCGCAAGGAGCGGACGTAGACCTCGACGATGTTGAGATCACCGTCGAACTCGACGTCCCATACGTTCTCGACGATCTGGGTTTTCGAGACAACCGTGCCGGCGTGGCGCATCAAAAAGTGCAGCACGGCGAACTCCTTCGCCGTGAGGTCGACGGGGGAGCCGTCTGAGATCACGGTCTGGGCTGCTGGGTCGAGGCTCATTTTGCCGACATGCAGGGCCGTCGGGCGCTCGGTCTGGCCTCGGCGGAGCAGGGCTCGAAGCCTGGCCAGCAGAACGACAAAACTGAATGGTTTCGTGAGGTAGTCGTCTGCTCCGGTGTCGAGGCCCTCGGCGATGTCCCATTCCCCTGTCTTCGCCGTCAGCATCAAGATCGGGGTCCAGTCATCCTCATCGCGAAGGGTTCGGCAGATCTTGAATCCGTTGAGTTTTGGAAGCATCAGGTCGAGGACGATGACGTCGTAGGTGTTTTCCCTCGCCATCCAGAGCCCCGTCTGGCCTTCGCCTGCGGTGTCCACCGCGAACCCCTCCGCCTCCAGTCCGGCACGGAGCGAGTCGGCGAGGAGTTTCTCGTCTTCGACCACCAGAACCCTCATGCTGCGACTGCCCTTCGATTCCGCATCGGTCGTTTCGTCAACACCCGATAGCTCGTGAGGAACACCGTGACCAGGCCGAGGATGATGATCACGAGAACATAGGGGATGGAGGATCCGTCGGTGCCGGCAGTTGCTCCGTGAACGATGCCGGTGCCGAGCACGGCGAAGCTACTCATGTGGATCAAGCGCCAGAGTCGTCGGGGAATGCGACGCATCAGCATCGACGAAACTTGCACAGCGGCCAGGAGATAGAAGGCGATGATTCCCCACGCCATCGCCCACATTCCAGGGGTCTTGCTCGAGGCGAACGGAACGAAAAGATCGGTCAACGAATACTGGATGAAGCTGTCGAGCCAGAGGGCGGCGACGTGGACCGCGATGAACGAAACGGTGAGGCCGGCCAGCCACCGGTGCATTCCGAGCAACCATTTCTTCGGTGGGTTCCGGTCGAGGATGCCGCTGGCCAGGAGGAGTCCCCAGATCACCGAACATGCGGCCAGGACAAGCGAAACAATGCCGCCGGATCGGGCGACGTACCACCAAAGCTCGTTCATCGGAGGAACACCTCGAGGTCGCCCAGCACTCGTTCGTTGCCGAGCTCATCGATCACGATCGCCGCTGCGCTCGCCGTGTCGAACTGTCCGACGTCGCCGACCAGCAACTGCGTTGCCATCACTTCGGCGTACCAGCCATCGGCGGCGACGACCGTGGCGAGCAGTGGGCCAGACGTGCTGCACCCGGTCGACGGGTCAACGACATGGTGGCGAGGTTCGTCACCCATCTGCCACCGACGTTTCCGGGTGGTGCTGGTGGCGACCGCTCCGTCAGCCAGAGCGAGCAGTGCGATCCGCCCAACGGTCACCGATGGTTCGACGATGTCGACCACCCAGCCATCTCCGGATGGCGCACGACCCCGACAGACCAGATCGCCTCCGATGTTCGCCATCGCTCCGGCGGCACCGCTCGACATGATCTCCTCGACGATGATGTCGGCCGCGAGACCCTTGCCGATGCCCCCGGGGTCGAACCCAACACCCTCACCAAGCCGAGCGAGGGCAACGTCATCCGCGCATCGCTCGATCGTGATCGACTCACAACCAAAGGCCGAAAGCGGCGGCTGGGACAGGATCGGAATCGGCCTCGACGCCATGTTCTCGAATGAGTCGTCGTAGCCGTTGGCGATCACGGCCGGCAGTACGGTCGGATCAAAGATCCCATTCGTCAACTCCCACCCGAGCACCGCTCGCTCCAGCAAGAGGGCGGTGTCGGCCGAAACGAGATGGAACAGATCCGGTCGGCGGTTGAGGATGCTGATCTCGCTCGACAGGACGAAACGGCTCCACCGCTGCTCGAGTTCTCGAAGCCGGGTGGCAACCTCGAGTTCCCGACCCGTCGGCCCATCGACGACAACGACGTGGAACGACGTTCCCATCACCTGCCCCCGAGTCTCGGCGAAGGCCAACTTCGTCCGACCCTGCCCGGTCATGATCCCTCGCTGACGGTGACGGGCTCCGGCTCGGGCGTTGCCGGCGCCGGTGCTTGGACGGGCTCAGCGGCGGTGAAGACAGCTGTTGCCGTTGCACCTCGGGTCGGAAGCATTGTGTTGGTCTGCTGGACCGGGATCTGCACAACAATGACACGTTCCTGCGGTGCCGCGACCGGCGGCGCACCGTTGCCGATGGCCGCCGAACCGGCGGCCATGCCACCGACCAGTGCAATCCCTGAAGCGACACTGGCGCCAAGGGCCAGAATCTTCGCCGCGCCGGCGTCACCTTGAGCGCGGCGAGGCACGCTCGACCCACGGGCGCCCGGACGCTTGTCTTGGTCGCGCTGCCGGTCAACGTGCTGTCGCAGGGTGGCTGGGATCCGCTCGGAGGGATCAGTCATCGCCCTCACCGTCCTCGTGCTCATCGCTCTCGTCGTCGTGTTCGTGTTCGTACTCGTCGTCCTCGGCGCCGTACTCGCTTGGTGGCTCCACGTTCGCCGTCTGGTCCTCGGCGGGTGCGATGTGAGCGTCGATGACGGCATCGGCCTGGTTCGATGCATCGACGAACTCGACAACAACTTCGGTGGGCACAGCGGGCGAAGTCGCTGGCGCTTCCGCCGACGAAGCGTTCCAGAGCAAGAGGGCTCCGGATCCGAATGCAGCGACGATCACCATCCCGGCGGATGCGACGATGGCGGTGACGTTCTTCATGGTGCGGCCCTTCGATCTGCCACGACCCGATGTCGTGGTTGATCCCCACCCTGAACGCCCGCGCCTGAGTCCACGCTGAAATGGGATCGTCTCCCTTCAAGCCGCCGCGGGCCGATGTGCCTCCCGGCACAGGTCACCGGTTTCATGTTCAGGTTCCGTTAGGTTCTCTGAGCTTCGACAGGGTCTCCCTGCCGTTGGGTTCGCCGGTCGGTTCCTCGGTCAGTTCGAACCACCCAACCCACGAAAGAGTCACATGTCGATCACCTTCGCCCAATTGGGCGTGCCCGAAAACATCTGTCGCGCGCTCGATGCCCGCGGCATCACCGATGCCTTCGAGATTCAAGCAGCGACGATCGCTGATGGCCTCGCCGGCCGCGACGTCTGCGGCCGAGCCCCCACCGGTTCTGGCAAGACGCTGGCGTTCGGCATCCCGTTGGTCGCAACGGTCGAGCGAGCGGGCAAGCGTCATCCCCGAGCCCTGATCCTTGCCCCCACTCGGGAACTGGCCGACCAGATCATGACCGAACTGCGATCGTTCGCCGGCAGCGTTCGCGTCGCCGCCGTGTACGGAGGCGTTGGCTATGGCCCACAACTCCAAGCGCTGCAACGTGGCGTGGATGTGCTGGTCGCGTGCCCGGGCCGCCTCGAAGACCTGATCGACCGGGGATCGGTGTCCCTGAGCGACGTGAACCAGGTCGTGCTCGACGAAGCTGATCGTATGGCCGACATGGGCTTCATGCCTGCTGTCAAGCGCATCCTCGATCAGACACGGAGCCAGCGCCAGACCGTCCTCTTCTCTGCAACCCTCGACGGCGACATCGCCAAGCTCAGCCGCGATTACCAGACCAATCCGGTGCGTCACGAGGTGGGCGAGACCACACCGGACATCACCTCCGCCAGCCATATCTTCTGGAACGTCGAAGGGCCGGCTCGTATCGAACTGACGGCCCAGGCTGTCGAAGCGGTGTGGCCGGCCATCATCTTCTGCCGCACACGCCACGGTGCCGATCGGTTGGCCAAGCAACTTGGTCGCCAAGGCATCAACGCTGGGGCGATTCACGGAGGCCGCAGCCAAGGCCAGCGAACCCGAGCGCTCGCCTCGTTCGCCAAGGGCGACGTTGAGGCATTGGTCGCGACTGATGTCGCCGCCCGAGGCATTCACGTCGACGGGGTCGCCCTGGTCGTTCACTACGACCCGCCAGCCGACCACAAGGACTACATCCACCGATCCGGACGAACCGCGAGAGCGGGCGAGGGTGGCGTCGTTGTGTCGATGGTGCAGCGCGACCAGGTCAAGGAACTGAAGCGCTTCCAGCAGAAGATCAACCTCAGCGAACCATTCACCGAGCCAGACGTCGCCGGCATGCGGGTGCTCTCGCCCGGTCCCGATCGAGTACGGACCGCAAAGCGGCAGACAGCGTCCGAGCCCACCAGCGAACAGCGGCCGAAGGGTTCACGCCCACCGAGCCGCAAACGTCCGGCACGACCAGGTGAACGCACCGGCAACAGCCGGAATGGCAGCAGCAGCAACAACCGGAATGGCAGTGCGAACGGCAAGAACGGTGCAAGCAAGAACGGCGACCGTCGTCGGTCGGCGAGCGCATCGGGAACGAGCAACGGCTCCGGTAACCAAACGAAGAAGGCCGACAACCGAAAAGCTCGCCGAGAGCATCTGCAACCCAAGGGCTGAACGTGGCACGATCGGCGGGTGAACGCCCGCTCGATCAAACCCACGCCCATCGAATCGCTCCCTGACCTGTTCCGTCTCGACGGGCAGGTGGCGGTGCTGACCGGTGCGAGTTCCGGTCTGGGCGAACGGTTCGCCCACGTGTTGAGTGCCGCAGGCGCCGGCTTGGTCCTGGCCGCCAGGCGGGTCGACCGGCTCGAAGCGCTGGCAAAGACCCTCCCGAACACCATCGCAGTTGCCTGCGACGTCGCAGCCCCAGGGGATCTCACTCGACTGGTCGATTCTGCGATCGGCGAGTTCGGACAGATCGACATCGTGGTCAACAACGCCGGGATCTCGAGAGTGCTTCCCGCCATCGACGACAACATCGATGACTTTCGACGCGAAGTCGAGATCGACCTGATTGCCCCGTTTGACCTGGCTCGCCAAGCTGCTCGCACAATGATCGAGCGTCAGTCTGGCGGGTCGATCATCAACATCGGTTCGGTGTTGG
>CAZYLX010000166.1:0-6761 GCA_964648595.1 uncultured Acidimicrobiaceae bacterium | reverse complement strand
CTCCATCAGGGCCTCCAGAGTGCTAGCTCACCTCACAGAAGCGCTCGTAGGCGGCGTCTGTCGACGAGTCGCCATCCGGCTCGAAGCGCTCGGGCTCGAAGCTCCTGCGGACGAGAGAGCGAGCGGCGGCGAGGTCGGCCACACGATCCTCAGCCGAACTGCGTTGGCTGCCGGTGAGCCGGCAACCGTGGAAGACCTCGGCTCGGGTACATCGATCACACGCCGGGCCAGGGCCGCCGGCCTCGACTACAGCGGGGCCGAACTCGCCGATCGTGTTCGCAAGGGCGATCCCGATGCCGCTGAGATCTGGACGAAGGCCATCGAGTCGGCGGCCGCCGGTATTGTCAATCTCTGCTGGATCGTCACGCCCCAAGTGGTGGTGATCGGTGGTGGTGTCGGAATGAACGGAGACATCGTGCTGCCAATCGTCGACAAGGCGATCCAGGAGCATGGGCCCGGCGTATGCAAGGTTGCGGTACTGAATGCCGGTCTGGGTGACGATGCTGCTCTTGCTGGTGCGGCAGCATGGTGGAATGCCATCGGGCGAGAAGGCTGAGGAGCGACATGCGTCGAGCAGGACCACACACCATCGAGATTGTCGAGAGCGATCGCATCGCTTCGCGAGCGGCCGATGTGTTCGCCGTCGCGATCAATGCTGCGGTCGAATTGCGGGGCACATGCATTCTTGCTCTGAGTGGCGGATCGACTCCGGGAAGAGTGTTTTCCGAGCTGGCGACACGTTCGCTTCCATGGGAGCGGGTGGTCATCACCCAAGTCGATGAGCGATTGGCTCCTGAGGGTGACCCGGCTCGGAATCTGACCGGTCAGCGTGCCGCTTTTGCCGGGTTGCCGGTTCGCTGGCTGCCGCTTGCTGTCGAGGGCCACATTCGGGGCGAGATAGCGGAAACACTCCAGTCGCTCAGCGAGGTGGCGGGTGATCCTCCGATCATCGACGTTGTCCATCTCGGTCTTGGCTCTGATGGGCACACCGCTTCGTTGCTGCCCGGGGATCCGGTGCTGGAGCTGACCGACCAGGCGGTTGCGCTCACCAACGAGTACCAAGGCCATCGACGAGTCACGTTCACTCGCCCGATGCTCGACCGTTCTCGACTCATCGTCTGGGTCGTCACCGGCGCAGACAAGGCCGACGCGCTGGCCGCGCTCGCCAGGGGCGACCACAGCATTCCTGCCTCGTTGCTGGCTCCAGCGAACTCGCTGATCCTGGCCGACCCTGCCGCTGCTTCAGCACTTCCGGCGTAACCTGTTGCGGTGACCAAGCGGTACCTCCTCCGCACCTACGGGTGCCAGATGAACGAACACGACTCCGAGCGGATTGCCGGAATGCTCGAAGCCGATGGCTACGAGTCGACCACCGACGAACTCGAAGCCGACGTCGTCGTGCTCAACACCTGCTGTATCCGGGAGAACGCAGACAACAAGCTCTACGGGGCTCTCGGCAACCTCAAGGTCACGAAGGAACAACACAATCCCGATCTTCAGATCGTCGTTGCCGGCTGTCTGGCCCAGAAGGATCAGGAGCTCATCCAGCAGAAGGCCGGCCACGTCGACGTCGTCTTCGGCACCCACAACGTGCACCGGGCCACTGAGCTGATGGCCCAGGCCCGCCAAGGTGGTCCGATCACCGAGATCTGGGAGGAAGCAGCCCTCGCCGAAGCGGAAGCATTCCCGTCAGCACTCCCGGTCAAGCGAGCAAGCGACTATTCGGCCTGGCTCACGATCCAGATTGGTTGCGACAACTCGTGCGCTTTCTGCATCGTGCCCTCTGTGCGCGGCGTGGAGATCAGCCGACCAATCGAGGACATCGTCAACGAGGCCGAGCAGCTTGCCTCGCAGGGAGTTGTGGAGATCACGCTGCTCGGGCAGAACGTGAACTCCTACGGCCGCGATCTGGCGATTGCCGCCCGCCAACGTGGCGAGGACGTTCGCCTGCGTCCGATGTTCGCCGAGCTCCTGCGGCGAGTGGGAGCGATCGACGGCATGCGCCGGGTGCGCTACACCAGCCCGCACCCCAAGGACATGACTCGCGACGTGTTCGAGGCCATGGCATCGACCCCGGCCGTTGTGCCCCACTTGCACTTCCCGCTGCAGTCCGGTTCGGACCAGATTCTGTCCGCCATGCATCGGGGCTACACCGGCGAGCGCTACCTCGAGAAGCTGGCGGCAGCTCGAGCGGCGATTCCCGATCTGGCGGTCACGACTGACATCATCGTCGGGTTCCCAGGTGAGACCGACGCCGACTTCGAACGCACGATGGAAGTTGCTGCTGCGGCGGAGTTCGACAGCGCTTACACCTTCGTGTTCTCACCCCGGCCCGGTACGGAGGCGGCGGACATGCAGGATCGGTTCTGTGACCCCGAGGCCGTCAAGGATCGATACGCCCGCCTCCGCACGGTCATCGAACGTTCAGCTCTGGCCAAGCACCAGGCCAGGATCGGCATGGTCGAGGAAGTGATCGTCGAGGGGCCGAGCAAGAAGCGGCCCGAAGTGCTGACGGGACGCACGCGGCAGAACAAGTTGCTCCATTTCCCGAGCGAGCCGCTGCGAATCGGTACGTTCGCCAACGTCCGGGTCACCGACGCCGCGCATCAGTACATGATGGGCGAGCTCGTCGAGGTCACGGACAAGCCTCGTCACCGGACGAAGATTCCTGTCTTGAACGGCTGATCGGGGCCGGCCAGCCGTGGATCTCGAGCTGGCTGTCAGCTTCGGGGCAGAACGAAGGCGGTTGCATCGTCGGACGCCGCGTCGACGAACCCCAGGCTCTCGGCGAAGGCCCGTGATGCGGGATCTGGCGGAGCGAGCGCGGTGACCCGACCAACATGTTCGTGAACTCGTAGGCAGCGGCCGACCATCACCGAGCCGATGCCCGTTCGCCGGTGGTCGGGGTGGACGATGACGTCCTGGATCAGGCAGACATGAACGTCGTCGGTCAGGCAGCGGGCAAGACCGACGAGATCACCGTCGGCGCTACGTGCGGTGATCACGTAGTCGGACCGGTCCACGGATCGGGCGAGAGCGTCAGGGTCATCGCTGTGTGAGGCCCATCCGATCGATTCGTAGAGCTCGGTGAGCTCCTTGATCGGCACCACTTCGTCGTCGGCGAACTCGATCGCCGAAAGGGGAACTGGATCAACGCTCATGAACGCAGCGTAGGGGCTGGCAATGTGACCGAAATCCGCTCGTCGATTGGTGCGGGTGGTGCCATCCTGGCTCGGTGGATTCCCCGAACTCGTCGCCCCCGCTCTCGCTGGCGACCAAGCAAGCGATCAGCGATTCGATTCCGCTCTTCATTCCTGCCTTTCCGTTCGGCTTCGTTCTCGGGCTGGCGATCACCGAGTCGCCGATGCCGAATGGAATTGGATTCCTGTCCTCGTTGGTGATCATGGCCGGCGCTGCGCAGCTGGCGCTCGTGACGTTGGTGGGGACGGCATCGGTGTGGGCTGCGATGGCGGCCGCGATTGTGATCAATGCTCGGCATCTGATGTATTCAGCGGCAATGGCGCCCTTGTTCAAAGCGCAACCTCGTTGGTTCCGCTGGCTGGGACCGGTCATGTTGATCGATCAGGTGTTCGCGCTGGCGATGCAGCACGCGGACGATGAGCCGGACTATTTCCGGCGTTACTACGCGGTGACCGGGTCCATCTTCTTCGTCGGCTGGCAGTTCGTCACGCTCCTCGGAATGGCGTTTGGGTCGTTCGTTCCCGAGAGTTGGCAGCTGGGGTATGCACCGGCGGTGATGTTCGCCGGTCTTGTCATCTTCGGCCTGACCAATCGACCAGGGGTGATTGCCGCTGTCGTCGGGGCCATGGTGTGTTTCGCCACGATCGGGTTGCCCAATCGCGTCGGTCTTCTGATCGGTGCGGTGTGCGGCGTTGCTGCCGGCTCTGTCGCCGAAACTGTCGCCGAGCGTCGTGCTTTGGTGGAGGCGCCCGCATGAGCACAACGACAGCGCTGTTTGCCGTCCTTTTCGTCGGGGCGATCACCTATGCCATGCGAGCGGGGCTGATCCTGGCCTTGGCTGATGCCGAGCTCCCGGCATGGTTGCTGCGGGCGCTCCGCTACGTCGCGCCGGCCGTGCTGGCGGCGCTGGTGGTGAGCCTGATCGCTGATCCCGATGCCCCTCGGCAGGGCATCACGCTCGCCGAGGTGGCAGGGCTGGTCGTGGCTGCTCCCGTTGCGTGGAAGACGAAGAGCCTGATCGCGACCTTGGCCGCCGGAATGGCGACGTTCTGGGTTGCGCTGGCGGTTGGTTGACCTCGAGCACCGCTCGGAAGCCCCGCATGACTCCGATCTGCTTGGCGTTGTGGAACTCTGGCCGGCGGGTGGGGAAGGCCAACCAAAAGGGAAGAGCGATGAACCCCATCTTGTTCCAGGCAGGCGGCGTCTTCGCCGCCCTTGCCTTGATCGGCTACACGGTCATTTCCTTCATGACGGGTACTACCTACGCCAATGGTGCCGTCGTACGGGAGGGGATCAAGCCAGTTCTCGATGTTCTCCGGGCCCACTCCGCTCAGAGTCGTTCAGACCTCGCGGACGTCACGCTCCTGGTCGGCGTCGTGCTCGCTTTGTCCGGTGTCCTGGCGCCGCTCGCGCTCGCGTTGATGGCCAACTGGTTCCTGGCCGGATCCCACGTCGCAGTATCGGTCTCCCTCAGCCGGCCGACGGGTGGAGCGCGCCGCTCGGGGGTCCGTCAGCCGACTTTCAGGAAGCGACGAGCAGCCCGACGAGCTGATCCGCGAGTGGATGGTCGATGGCGCCCACCCGCTGCGCCGCGACGAGCGATCGAGTGAGCAGCGGATCACGGCGCGCTCGAGCTAGCGGTGTGGGCTCCGTCTCTGCCTGGATCACTGGTAGGACGGTCCAGCCCATTCCCAGCCGAACCATCTCCCGTAGAACATCCGGCTGGTTGGATTCGGCAACGACGTCGAATGGCGCCCCGGCACCAGCGACGGCTTCTGCGATGAGGCGACGAGTGTGAGATGTCGCAGCGAACGACACCCATGGCCCCCAGTCGACAGGTTCGCCAACAGTCACGCCCGGTGGCGCATAGACGGCAAGCGGTTCCACCAACACCTCGGTCCATTCGATGCCAACGGGCTGCACCTCTGGGCGTACCACGACGATCAGATCGAGCTCGCCAGACTGCAGCGCTCGAAGGAGATCTGCCGACGGTGCGACCGAGAGTGTGAAGTCGATGTCGGGGTGCTCGGTGCGAAACGTACGGAGTTCTTGGGCGTAATGGCCGATGGCCGCAGCATCGATCATTCCGACTCGGAGCGATCCCGAAGTTCCGTCGTTGGCTGACCGGACCCACCGGGCCAGATCGCCGGTCTGGGCCAGCACGCTCCTGGCGTAGGCGAGGACTGGTTGGCTGCGACTGGCCAAGATACGACGCCGGCCGACCCGCTCGAAGAGTTGCAGGTCGAGGCGTCGTTCCAGCTCGGCAAGACCTTGGCTCAAGGCCGACGGGGTCACGCCGAGCGAGCTAGCGGCTTCCGCCCAGGTCGAAGAGTCCGCAACAGCAACGAGGTAGTCGAGCTGTTGGATCGTCAACTGCGGGAGTGATCGATGGTGTTGGTGCGATCGTCGTCTGGTGGAAGGACTCTGCATATTTGTTCAGTATTACTGAACAATGGGGCGTTCGAGTGAGGAATCACTTAGATTTCCTCCATGGCTACAACCCAAGGACTCGACATCGCACCCGCCACCGGCAAGCTCGGTGTACTTACTCCAGGGATGGGCGCCGTCTCGTCCACCTTCATCGCCGGCGTCCTCCAGGCCCGCGCCGAGGGCAAAGCTCCGCTCGGCTCGGTCAGCCAGATGGCCCACATTCGACTCGGCAAGGTCGAGGAGGGTCGTAGCCCATTGATCAAGGACTTCGCCCCGCTGGCGTCGCTCGACGACATCGTCTTCGGTGGATGGGATCCGATCTCGGCCAATGCGCTCGAGGCCGCCCGCACATGCGGGGTGCTCGAGGAGAAAGACCTCGCCCCGATCTCGTCCGAGATGGAGGGCATCGTGGCCATGGAGGCCGTGTTCGATCCCAGATGGGTGAGCCGCCTCGACGGAACCCGCGTCAAGAAGATCGACAACAAGTGGGACCAGGCCATGGCACTCATGGCCGACATCGAGAAGTTCCGCGAAGAGAACAACTGTGATCGCCTCGTCATGGTGTGGTGTGGTTCGACCGAGGCATATCAGCAGCCCAGCGCCGTACACGACACCGTCGCTGCGTTCGAGCAGGGCATGCGGGACAACGACGACAACATCTCGCCGAGCCAGCTCTACGTCTACGCCGCCCTGCAGAGTGATGTGCCGTTCGCCAATGGTGCTCCGAACCTGTCGACCGATCTCCCTTGCATGATCGAGTTGTCGAAAACTCGCGGTGTACCGATCGTCGGGAAGGACTTCAAGACGGGTCAGACCCTCATCAAGACCCTCATCGCTCCCGGTCTCAAAGCTCGCATGCTCGGTCTCCGTGGTTGGTTCTCCACCAACATCCTCGGCAACCGCGACGGTGAAGTGCTCGACGCACCCGAGAACTTCAAAACCAAGGAAGAGTCCAAGCTCGGCGTGCTTCACAAGATCCTCGAGCCCGACACCTACCCCGACCTCTACGGCAACATCGACCACGTCGTGCGCATCAACTACTACCCGCCGCGCGGCGACAACAAAGAGGGTTGGGACAACCTCGACATCTTTGGTTGGCTCGGCTACCCGATGCAGATCAAGGTCGACTT
>CAZYLX010000165.1:0-6790 GCA_964648595.1 uncultured Acidimicrobiaceae bacterium | reverse complement strand
ACCGGCTGGTGGAGCTTGTCGGTGGACGTTCCGTTCACCCCGTCAACGTCCGAGTCGGCGGCTTCCATCGCCTGCCATCGGCCACCGACCTACATGCTCTCCTGCCGGAGCTCGAGACGGCCCGGGAACAATGCATCGAACTCGTCCGTTGGACTGCCGGGTTCGACGTTCCAGAGGCGTCAATCGACGCGGAACTCGTTTCCCTTCGACATCCGGATGAATATCCGTTCAACGAAGGCCGGATCGTCAGCGACCGCGGACTCGACATCGACGCTTCGGAATTCGAAACCCACATGGTCGAGCTACAGGTCCCCCACTCCACAGCGCTGCACGGCAGGCGAAGCAACGGTGACATCTACCACGTCGGCCCCCTCGCACGGTACGCCAACAACTTCGACCGGCTGCCTGCTTCGGTCCAAGAACTAGCGATCGAACTCGGCGTTGGAACCGTTGTGCGGAATCCGTTCCGGAGCATCGTCGTTCGAGGGCTCGAAGTTCTTGCCTCCATCGAGGATGCGATCAGCATCGTCACGGCATACCAACCGCCCGCCGCACCATTTGTGGATGTTCCGGCTCGGGCCGGCGAGGGTTGGGCGGCGACCGAAGCGCCTCGGGGGCTCCTCTATCACTACTACCGGCTCGACGACGCCGGCTCGGTTCAGACCGCAACCATCATTCCTCCGACATCGCAGAATCAGCCGTCGATCGAACGCGACCTTCGTCAGTTCGTAGGGTCCAATCTCCACCTGCCGCTCGAAGAACTCGAGCTCCGTTGCGAACAATCCATCCGGAACTACGACCCGTGCATCTCCTGTGCGACCCATTTTCTGCGCGTCACGATCGAGCCAGAGTGAAGGGTGACGAACTGTCTCGCACACTCGTGATCGGAGTGGGCAACCGAGATCGCGGCGACGACGCGGCCGGGCCACTCGTTGCCGACGCAATACGCCACGCCCACCTCGGCCCTGCTGTTGGGACAACGATCATCGAAGGTGACCTGTCAGACCTCGCACTTCGGTGGGACCGCTCCCAGTCAGTGATCATCGTCGACGCTGCGGTGACCGGTGCACCGCCCGGCACCGTCCACCGCGGCATCCACCTCGTCTCGTCCGGCAGTCCCCCGATCTCGAGTCACGGCATTTCGCTGGAGGATGCGATCGAGCTCGGACGGCAGCTCGGACGCTCGCCGGCACAGCTCACGGTCTTCGGCATCGAGGCCGGTTCGTTCGAACACTTCGACAATCCCGGCGCCGAGGTGCAGAACGCCATCAGTCTCGTCGCCGCGGAGATCGTCGACAGTTTGACGGTGAAAAGCCCCGAGTGACGTTCGACCCTTCCATGTGCCGTCCATGACTGTCTGACTTGTGTCACGACCGCGTCGACCGACGCGAGGTCGGCCATCTGGAGCATTGGAGACGCCATGTCCGCCCCGACGAAGCAGGAACGTACCGAGGGTGACAGCGTTGCCATCGTGATCGCAGCGGTCTCCGCCGTCGCCCCGGAAGTCGAAGACGAGTTGGCATCACTCGATCCCAAGGTCGACATCTTCGAGTTCCTGGGGCTCGACTCGATGGATCATCTGAACGTGATGACAGAGATCGCCGAGCGAACAGGAGTGGAGATCCCCGAACGCGAGTACGGACAGCTGCGCAGCGTCGAGACATTGGCACAACGCATCGTCACCTGAGCCGTGGCGGAACGGGCACCGAACAGAGGTCCGTGGCAACCACGACATCGTCGTGTAGCGCTCCTGCCTCTTCGGCAAACGGCCTGAGATCGTCGTACCGGCCCGAGAAATGGGTGAGCACGAGGCGCCGCGCCCCCGATTCCCTGGCAAGCCAGCCCGCTTCTCGTGCCGTCATGTGGCCCCGCTCTCGCGCCCAGCGCTGTTCGGCATCGAGATACGTCGCTTCACACACCAGCAGGTCGACGCCTGACGCGAGTTCGATTGCGTTGTCGCACAGCGCGGTGTCGAGAATGTATGCCACCGACTGCGCTCGCCGGGGCAGCACGAACTCGTCCCGGCTCCGGCGAACACCAGCGACCCTGACCCCGCCGTCACGAAGAAGATCTCGCACGGCAGCGCCGCGGATGCCGGCGTTCGCCAGCCGCTCCCCGTCGAGCCTCGTCGACGGTGGCTCGGCCAGTCGGTACCCGAGCGTGGGCACCGGGTGGTCGAGCTGCGCCGCTGTCACCGTGAGCTCACCGACCGAGCCGACAACGCCAGGCCCGGCCGCGCGCTGGTCCACCAGGTCGGTCTCTGTGAAGAGACTGCTCTGCAGGAGATGATCGAACACGGCCTGACTCTCGGAAGGAAAGTAGACACTCATCCGCTCCGTGGCATGGTCGAGAATTCGTCGGTGCAGGACACCGGGGAGACCCAGGCAGTGGTCGCCGTGCATGTGGGTCAGGAACAACGCGTTCGCCCGGGACACAGCGACACCGGCCAACAGGCATTGGCGCTGAAAACCTTCACCGGGGTCGAACAAGATCAGCAGACCGTCCCATTTGAGTGCGCATCCGCCGACATTTCGTTCCCTGGTCGGCGTCTGCCCCGCGGTTCCCAGCACGACGAGTTGCCTGGTACTCACGGCGAACTCGAGACGCTGTCATCGACCGAGGGGTCGGCAGGCCATCCATGCTGCAACCGCTCGTCGAGATGGACCAGCGGACTGGTGATGCGGCGCGAGACCCACAGCCCGACGATGGCGATACATGCTCCGGCCAAGCCATCCAAGATGTAGTGGTTGGCCGTCACCACCACAGCAAAGGCCATGAGCACAGGGCCGGCGACAGCAAACAGTCTCACCGGAAGACGTTTGCTCGACTCGAAGAGCGCGAGGCCAATGAGCAGGTTCCAACCAACATGGAGGCTGGGCATCGCCGCGTATTTGTTGACCAGCGCCGGTGGCTGCAGCACGCGATACGACGTCGAGTACTCGGTGACAGTGTCCACGAAACCTGCGTCGATGAGCCGCGGCGGTGCAACCGGCAGCAAGACAAAGATCACCAAACCGATCGCACCAGAGACGAACATGGCGTTTCGAAGGACCAGGTACATCTCGATCCGGGAGTGGTGAAGCCACAGGAGCGTTCCGATGATCACCGGCCAGTGGAACCAGATGTACACCCAGTTGGCAGCTGTGGTGAGGGTGTCAGATTCGGTCCACGACTGCATGCTTCGCTCAACGTCGATACCGAGGTCAGCCTCGAGATCGAGAACCCGATGGCCGTTCGCGACCGCTGCTGCCTCCGATCCCTCCGTCTGGCCCCGGACGACGAAATAGAACAGCACCGCACACCCGATGAGCAGCGTCTGCTTGAAGAGCTCAACGAAATGAGGGCGGAGTTCGATGTTTCGGTGGCCGGATGACAAGGCTCAGTCGCTCACTTCCCCCCGCGAATCTGGCGGGTTGCCTCTGCGATGGTGACAGACAAGGCGTCAGCCAGCCGCCGACCTGCTTCCGCGAGGTCGTCTCGCACTGCAGGGTCGCCGACAGCGTTCTCGACAGCGTCGACCGCAGCTTCCACCGCTTCACCAATGCGTTCGATGACCGCCTCGGACTCCCAAACGTCGTCGTCGCTGAACTCTTGTTCGGCGTGCAGCTTCAATTTGAGCCCGAGGCTGGCGAGTTCGTCGCCAACATGCCCCCATGCTCGCCTGATCTCTTGTGTGCTCATGTCGTCTCCAATCATCGGCCAGTGAGGTCGAGGATCATCGTCGCCCAACCACGGGTTCCAGCGCAGAGGCCAAGGTCAGCTCGTGACGAACAGCATTCGGCATCAGAGTCGCTCGGCCCTGGTGGGTCTGCAGCGAATCGGGTTCGCTGACCGTATGGGTGAAGCTTGGCTCGACCTGCTGATCGTGCTTGGCCTTGTGTGTATCAACGGGCTGCTCTCCGGTTCAGAGATGGCACTCGTCTCACTTCACGAGCGCCAGCTGACCACACTGGAGGCAACAAGCCAACGCGGTCGCCGAGTCGCCGAACTGGCCCGCTCTCCGAGCCGGTATCTCTCCGCACTCCAACTGGGCATCACGTTTGCCGGCTTCCTGGCTTCGGCTTCAGCTGCGGTCGAGCTGAGTGAGTCGGTTGCGCCGGCCCTGGGATTCCTGGGAACGTCGGCCCGAGCGGGCTCGATCGTTCTGGTGACCATCCTCGTGGCGCTGGTGACCCTCGTTTTGGGGGAGCTGGTGCCGAAGCGCATCGCGATGCTGCACGCAGAACGTTGGAGTCTGGCCGCTGTCACCCCCCTGACGTGGTTCATGAACGGTGTCCGTCCCATTCTGTTCGTCCTGGAGGCTCTGACCGATGCCCTGGTTCGCTTCACTGGCAACGATCTCACCACCGAACGCTCGGAGATCACCGACGAAGAGTTCGTCCGCCTCGTCCAGGGCCGCACCTCGTTCGACCCATTCCTGCGAAAGATCATGACCGAGACCATCGCCATCCGTGAACGGACACTTCGACACGTCCTCGTTCCGAGGCCTCGAGTGATCAGCATCGACATTGACGAGCCAGCCAAGACAGCGGCCCAACGCTTGCGCGACGCGGGTCTCTCGAAGGCTCCGCTCATCGCCCACGACCTCGATCACCCCGTCGGGCAGGTCCACGTTCTCGACCTCATGCAGGCGGCAGGTACCGCACGCGACTGCGCTCGCCCGATACTCGCCCTGCCTGAAACCCTTCCCGCCTTTCGGGCGCTCCGCCAGCTCCAGGCCAGCCAGACCAGCTTGGCCGTCGTCATCGATGAGCACGGGGGAACCGCCGGGATCGTCACGTTCGAAGACATCATCGGTGAGCTTGTCGGGGACGTCGAGGACGATCAGGGCCCGCACGGAACAGCGGGGTCGAGCGGGGCCATCGTCCTGCCCGGATCGTTTCCCATTCACCGGATGGACGAACTCGGCATCTCGTTGCCGGCAGGAGACTACGTCACCGTCGCGGGCCTGATTCTTTCGCGCCTCGGACGGATTCCGAACGTTGATGAACAGATCGATGTCGGCAACTACGAGGTCACCGTCGCGGGAACCGACCGGACGTCGATCAAGACCGTCACGATCCGTGAGCAACCCGTAACCGCTGGTTCAACGACAGAATGACGAAGGTCCCTACGCCCCAGCCGCACGTCGATGCATCCTGGGACTGAGATCATCCCACTGAGGTCGACCCGAGGAAGCCCATCCGGATCCTCGCAAGTCTGGTGCCTCGGCCCATCCACCCAACGCCCGCCCTGCGTCAGGGCATCGTGTCCTTGCGACACATCACGGGAATGGCGGGCCGAGGCACCTGCTCGAACTTCCGGGCGACGACCGCAGCTACGTCGAAGGGCTCGAAATGGACGCACAGACCCATCCGCCAGACGCCTGATGAGGGATGCCGCTATTCAAGGGGACGGCCGAGCCTTGGTGTTCGACGATCGATCCGATGCCGGAAGAAGACTCGGCGATGCCATCGCTGCTCGGCCGAGCTGGCCCGACGTTGTCCTCGGTATCCCCCGTGGTGGCGTACCGGTGGCGTTCGAGGTGGCACGCATGTTGCAGGTTCCGCTCGACATCGTGATCGTCCGCAAACTCGGTCTGCCCTCCCAACCCGAGGTGGCGATGGGGGCGATCGGCGAGGGTGGATTTCGAGTCCTCGACGAAGGCTTGATCCGTTCGATGGGGATTGATGACGACGAGCTCCACGCGGTCGAGACCAGAGAGAAGGTCGAGTTGACCAGACGGGCGGCCGCGTACCGAGGGCAGCGACCGTCGGTTCGCGTCGCTGATCGGGCGGTCATGATCGTCGACGACGGCATCGCCACCGGATCGACAGCGTCTGTTGCCTGTCGGGTTGCCAGACACGCGGGGGCCCGAACGATCGAGCTTGCCGTTCCCGTCGCCCCCGCCGGCTGGGCGCAACGCATGGGCGGCATCGCAGACACCTTCTTCGCCCTCGCAACGCCCGAGGATTTCTCCTCCGTTGGCCGCTGGTACCGCGACTTCTCCCAAACAACAGACCAGGACGTTGAACGATTCCTGCGGCCCACCATCAAGCGAGAAGCACCGGATACATGACTAGATAGAGACCGATCAGCGCAGCCCCGGTCCAGCGTGTCGGCGACGATGAGCGGAGCAAGAGCACGGTGACCAGCGCAACGACCACGGCCGCAGCAATGCTTCCTCGCCCGACCCCGGCACTCAATGCCGTTGGGAACAGAATCGGTCCGACCGCGGGCGACAGCGTGGCATCGACGAACGACGATCCGAGTAGATCACCCATCGCCAGATCCCCGGAACCCTGGCGCAGCGCTCGGAAGTCGATCACGAGCTCCGGCAGAGATGTTCCCGCGGCCAGCACGAAGAAGCTGAGGAGGTACTCGGGGGCGCCAAACGCCTCAGCGACCTTGGTGAAAGAGTCGACGGCCACCGTGGCGCCGACGCCGACAAGCGCAAGGAAAAGGAGTGTGCGCACGACGAGGCGTCTTGTGCGGTCCGCTTCGATTGCACCGACGTCTTCTCGGGCGGTCGGCCGCTGGATGATGAAGGTTCCGCCGATCCAGAAAGCAGCGAGCAATGCACCGTCCGCCCTGCTGAACCAACCGTCCGAGAACAGGACCGCACCGGTCAACAGGGCCAGGACCGTCATCACGCCAACGGTCATGACGAACCGTCGCGACGACTCCAGGCGACCAACGAAACAGAGCGCTCCGAGAACGATCGTCATCTGGGTGACAACCGACCCGATCGAATTGCCGACGTTGAGATCGCCATGACCACGGGCCGAGGCGATGACGCTGTTCGCGATTT